>NZ_JAEQCB010000012.1:0-54227 GCF_020738785.1 Microcoleus sp. PH2017_05_CCC_O_A
TCTATATATAAGAAAGAGCGCTGAAGCGCAACTACGTACCTTTGACTAGCAGTCTTAAGTGAACCGTACTGCTTGATGTATAAGAAAGAGCGCTGAAGCGCAACAACATACCTTAATGCACAAGTTATAATAAATTTAAATAAATCGGAGGTTGAAATGGTAACGCTGCAATTAAGGCAAATCAGTGTGCCGCCAGGACATAGACTGCTGTTGAACGATGTCAACTGGCAGGAATTTGAGGCGATTTTAGAGGAGTTGGGAGAACACCGTGGCTCTAGAATAGCTTACAGTCAAGGAACTTTGGAGATTAGGATGCCCCTACCAGAACATGAGAAGGCTAAAATTATTATTGGCTATTTAGTAAAAATTTTGTTTGAGGAACTTGAAATTGACTTTGAACCATTTGGTTCGACGACTTTCAAACGAAAAAGTATGTTGCAAGGAATTGAGCCTGATGAATGTTTTTATATTCAAAATTACGCTCGAATGATTGGCAAAAAGCGCATCGACTTAACTGTCGATCCGCCGCCGGATTTAGCAATTGAAGTCGATCTCACTTCCAAGACTCAACTGGATGCTTACGAGGCGCTGGGAGTCCCGGAAATCTGGCGCTATGAAAATAAAAGGCTTGAGATTAATGTTCTTGAAGATGGGAAATATGTTGAATCGGAATTTAGTCCGATATTTCCCAATCTGCCAATTATTGAAGCGATTTCTCAATATTGCGAACAAAGTCAAACCGCGGGGACGAGTCAAACTCTCCGATTGTTTCGCAAATGGGTTAGAGAGCAAGTACAAAATTGATATGAAATCTTCTGTTTTTTGACACCAAGCGTTATCATCCCGTTATATTGTTAATTTCGCTGTTGGGAAATTGAGAGAGAATAAGGGTGTTGACCTTGCGATCGATCGCCCACGAAAATCACGTAAGTCCCCTTGTCTCCATAACCAGAAAATTCTACATTCCCCGCAGCAGCATTCGCCGGTAGGACGCAGAAACGACCCCTCGGCCCCTGAATCATCAAACTGGGAGCTCCCGCAGTTTGTACTGCAATCCGCCAGTAAGGCAAATCCTGGGTTACTTCGATGACTTGGTTGGGGCTTTGGGCTACGAAACCGCAGTCGCCACTATTGTTCGGGCCGCCGGAAACTCCCGAAACTCTCAGCGGTTCGGGAAATCCTGGAGCAATTTGCAACGGTTGGCTCCGAATAGCTCCGGCATCCGCTAAAATCATTGCCAAGGCTACGGTTACGATCGGGCTAAACCACCGTTTGTCGCGATCGCCCGCACAGTGTATCTTCATATTTCCTCACACAATGGGATTTAGTCCTACTTCTTTAGACGATAGATGATAATTGCAGTTCCAAACACATGAATCTCAACCAAGTAAAATCTACCTAATTAAAGTAAAATATAGATCGCTAACAAGCTTGCTGTGTATGTCTTTGACAGTTGACAGTTGACAGTTGACAGTTGACAGTTAACTAATGACCAATGACTAATGACTAATGACTAATGACTTCTTCCTTCTAATTAACTACTGAATTTTTTTATGAATCCTCAAAATAACTTCAATTGGCAGCAAGCGATCGGAGAACTCAAAGCTAAACTAGAACGATCGCCTCTCATCCAACAAAATCCAGACAGCTATCAAGCGATCGGAACCTTCTACAATCAATCTCTAGAGAAGTTTCAGAAACTCCCCAAACCGGGACAGGTGGCAGTCTTTGCCGTCGGAGCGATCGTTGTTCTGACAGTCTTCAATAGCATCGTACAGCTACTTTCCGCCGTGATGACTCTTGGCGTTCTCGGAGTGCTAATCTACATAGCGTATAAATTGGCAATATCTCCTGATTCCTCCAACTAAGGATTAACAATAGGAAATTATAAATATGTCTAACCCAACTGCACCCGGTGATATTAATCAACCCGATCCGTCTTGGCAAAGACAATCCCAGCCAATGCCACTGCTGGTTCGCCGGTGTGGCGCTTGGGCTGTTGAAATTTCGTTAATCGCAGTTAGCGCCCTGGTTCCCTTCAGTATCGGGGCAATGGTTAACAAAGAAGCTCAAACCGTGCCACTCAATCCGTCGGTAGCAGCAGCATCGGAAACTGTTGCCCGTGTTTTGGCTATCCCCGTGCGCGATCGCAACCCCAGAGTTGCACCCCTAACTAATCTATTCTGGTCGGGGGCGCTGCTGGCGCCGGCAGCTTTAGCGGCGTGGCAGTTGTTTTTGCTCGCCAGAACCGGTCAAACTCTCCCGAAACGCTGGTTCGGGGTGAAAGTTGTCACAGCCTCGGGTACTCCTCCGGGTTGGGTGCGAGTGCTGGTTCGCGAAAGTTTGGGGCGCTGGGGAGTGCCTCTGGGCGTCGCTTACGGGGTTTGGCGCTTGACTGGCGCGTTTCCAGATTTAATCATTTTAGGGGCGTTGAGCGGCTTGGCAGTGCTGGCAGATGGCGCTTTTGGATTGCGCTACAAACGGCAATCGGGGCACGATCGCCTTGCGAATACTTTGGTGGTCAATAGTCGTGAAGCGAAGCTATCCCGTAGGGAATCGCACCAACTGTCACCCAATCCTGTCCAGAGTCAAGATTGGACTGAGGAAGACGCGCAAATTGCGGCTTTGGTTTTGACTCCAGAAACCAATATGAAAGAAGATCCGAGTCTGTGGAATTGGATTCGCCAACATCCAGGCACAACTTTAGTGATAGTTACTATTGGCAGTGCGGGATTGATTTTAAGTTTGTTTGTTGGCACTCTGATCTACACTCAAAGTCAAGCTAATTTGCGGGATTCTCGGCAGCGGAATGACGAGTTATTTGTAGCTTTAGTTAGCAAATTGTCTCCTGCTTCGGCTAGCGGAACATCGGGGAGGCGATCGGCTATTTTGGCTTTGGGGGCGGTGGAAGACTCCCGCGCCGTACCCCTGTTAGCGGATTTGCTGGCTCAAGAAGAAAGCAAGGCGATGCTGGACGCGATCCAGCAAGCTTTAGTCAGTACCGGGCCGAAAGCTTTACCTGATTTGCAGCGGTTGAACCAAGCCCTCAGCAATGACCTCGAATCCCTGCGCTACGGTGGAAAGACTCCGGAACGCGAGTTAGCGGCTACCCGCCAGCGAACAGTGCAAAGGGCGATCGGCAAAATTCTCACAGTGTATAGCAGCCAGCTCAACGGTGCAGATTTGAGCCGCACAGATTTAGGTCAAAGTCCTGCCGGCCCCGGTCAGTTTACTTTAGTATTAGACAAAGTTGACTTATCAGGAATTAAGCTGAGAAAAACCAATTTAACAAATGCCAGCTTGCAGGGAATTCGCTTTTATGGCACCGGCGAAGACAGGCGTCCTGGCACATTTGACGATTGGATTTCTGACTTAAGCGAAGCTAATTTTGAAGGAGCAAATTTAACCGGAGCATCTTTTAACAGCGCCGTAATGAACCGCACTACTTTTGTGCGCGCTGTTCTGAACAAAGCTAATTTGTCAAGCGGAAATTTGAATGGAGCTAATCTTAGCAACAGTCTTTTAATTGGGGCGAATTTGCAGCAAGCAATGTTAAAAGAGGCAAGCTTTACCGGGGCAGATATCGGCAGCGCCAATTTTTCGGGAGCCAATTTAGAAAGTGCGCGTTTGGGCAAAGTCAAGGCTCAAGGCACTCAGTTATCTTTAACAAATTTGTCTAAATCGGAATGGCAAGGTGCTGATTTGTCCGGTGCTGATTTGAGCGGCGCAAATTTACAAAATGCTGATTTAAGTTCGGCTAAACTTGCCAACGCGAATTTAAAAGATGCTCGATTGCAAGATGCTAATTTGCGGAATGCGGACGTGAGTTCGGTTGATTTTAGAGGTGCGAATTTAGCGGGAGCTAATTTTCAAGGCGCTGTTTTCCTGGGGAAGGGGACTTCGGATCAGTTTATTCAAAGTCAGGCTGGTAGCAAATCAGGTCGATTCCAAGGTATTAATTTTGCGGAGGTTAAGAATTTAGATCAAAGTCAAATTGCTTACATTTGTTTGCAGGGAGGGACTCATCCGAAGTGCCCGCCAAAAAATTAAGACTTGGTTCGTAGTGAGGACTTTAGTCCTTCTTTTTTGCGGGCTAAAGCCCTCACTACGAACCTTTATTTTTCTGTCTTTTTTTGGTAGGATGGATGGCTCCACATACTACCAATTAGATAAGAAGGGCTGAAGCCCAACAACGTACCTTATAAGAAGGGCTGAAGCCCAACAACGTGCCTTACCTTTTTGAGAAGTGCTTTATTATGCAATGGCATCGGCACTTACAAGAGTCTCGAATTGTGCTAATAGCATTCCATCAGTGTTATTTGCAACTCCAAAAATTTTAGGTAACTGGCCTGTTTCAACTAGAACTTGTCTGACTTCTCGGTTAGATATATCGGCTAAATTTTTGTTATTGAGAATGGCATTAACGGCCGCAATACCGACACCTTGACCAACTGCTACATTGAATTCTACAATTCTGCCCACAGCACAAGCAAGCCCTTCAAATCCAGAACAGGGACTGACAACTGCCAGGTTAGGAACATTGTTCATTAATGCGTGGCGGATGCCAATATTGAAGGTAGGCTGTTGGAACATCAGACTTTTAAACCACCCTCGACTCTTTGCTTTGTCGCCAATCCCCGGAATGCCTCCCCGGACATCAAAATGATAGCTAAATGTTCCCAGTGCTTCAGTAGCTGGTACGCCACCACGCAGCATTTGTGCGCCTATTAAAGGTTCTACAACTCCCGTCACATTCCCGGCGTGTCTGATATAAAGTTCTGAAGCCGGAGTAACATAGGTAGCCCCCAAACTTTTCAGCCAAGTGGTCAGAAATGACATCTCTTTTTGCATATTAGCTGTGGGTTTGCTCCCGTTTCTCGCTAAGGCTTCTGCTTCGCTACCAGTGACTGCAAATAACAGCGCATTCCACGAAAGTCTTTCGTCTGGAAGTATGGCGATATTTCCTTCGTCTAAAATTATGCCAGTTTCAGAAAAAGATAGCTTTCTGCCTCTAAAAGAGTGGTATGCTACAGACAAAGCTGGCGATCGCACATCTTGTGAAGCGTTTTAGATAAATATAATCGAGTTCTTTCAGTCTTCTGACACTGAGTCCTTGAGTTTCAAAAACTAGGGTGACTGGAAGTTCTGAGTTAGGCAAACCAAAGGTTTCAAATCCATTCAGCTTTCGCACACCTGCGGCTTGAGCTAATTCGCCATTGACAGTGGCATCAATAAATTGTTTTGCTACATAAACTGTCCCTTTTGAGGTAATTATGCTAGTAATTTTTTTGCCTTCTTTATTGATTGATTTAATTTCTACTTTGCCCAGGAGTGCAACTCCTGCTTGTACCAGCATTGCTTTCAGGGCTGCGGTGGCTTTGCTGGGGTCAAGGGCGATCGCGCTGACACCAGATTTTTGCAGGAATTCTTTATAGATTGTCGGCGGTGAACCGAAGGGGTCTAAATTTAAAGATTTTTGGAGTTCTTGACTAACCTGACTTCGATCTAAATAAGCGAGGCCGCCTCTGACTAAATGTCCGCCAATTCCTTCTTGCAAGCTTCCTTTAGACATCAGCAAAACTCGCGGATAAAGCTTTGTCCGGCGGCGGTATTCTCTGGCTGCTGAGATAACAGCTAGAACTCCTGGAACTTCATCACCAAAGCAGATGATATCGTAAGAACGTAGATCCATGAGCATTATTTAATCACGTCTCCCGATCGCCATTTTGTCGATCTGCATCTCAATTTTTGCCATCAAACTCTCTGTCTGTTCCAAATAAGGCCGCATCTTTCCTAATTTTTTTGATAATTTTCACACATTTCGGGATGCAGAAATCGGGATTTTTGGGAAAATCTTGCGTTTAGGGCGATCGCGATCGGTGAAAAAACTCGGTTGGCGATCGCCCGCAGGCTGCGTCATTCTGGCACTCTTTCCTCTCAATTAGCTTATATTATCAGGATCTATCCCCAACTCGCGCAATCGTTCAGCTAGTCGATCGGCGCGCTGGGCTAATTCCTTCACCTGTTCTTCAGGAGTCAGATAGCGTTTGCCATCCGCATCGTACCAATACAACCATTCCCTTGTCACCCCAGAATAATTGCCCCTTTCACAACCAATTCCCAAACCAATTTCTGGCATCCAAACTAGATTTCCTGGCTGTAACTCATACTTGCCATTGACTAACTTATGTACTTCCAAACGGGGTTTGCGGCGGCGAGAAGAATAAATGACATAGTAAAGTATGCCTAAACTTTGATATTCTTCCAACTTGGCGGTATATTCGTTGCGATAAGTTGGGGAAACAACTTCGAGGACAAAAGTTGGCATCACTTTTTCCTCCCATACCGCGTAACTGGGACGCAATTCTTCGTCATAAAACCTTTCCACACCTAAACTCAAGAAAGCATCTGGCACAATAGCTGGTTTGTCAGGGTGATGGTAAAGACCCATATCTATGCCAAAAAACCAGTCCATGCGTTCTGCCCAAATTATGAGCAATATTGCTTTCAGCAATCCTGGTATTAATTCTTGCAGTTCGTTATCCACTGGTGTTTCATCTGAGTCTGGTAGTTCTTCTGCTGAGGGCCAGTGCTTCGGGAAGTTGTAATTTAACATGGCGGCTTTTCTCAAAACTCATTAATATTATAGCATTGAGTTGTTGGGTGTTCTTTTGTATTTGATTAAGAATATTATGGATCGCAAAGACGCTAAGTAAGAAAAGGAAGAAAAGCAAGATGATAGGTAATATTGACTTATTTGATCTGAATTAATTTTTGTAAAATATCGGCCCAGAGTTGCGCGATCGACTAAACTATGTCTAAGCAGTCGGTTCTAATGGGGAACAGCCATTAGAGGAAACGGGGAAAGTTTGGTGCAAATCCAACGCTGTCCCGCAACTGTAATGAGGTTTGTAGTAAGGACTTCAGTCCTCTACCTCTCAAGTCAGAACGCCCGCCGATGTGTTGGTTCACATAGTCTCATCCGCGAGGTACTTGATGAAGGCGCGAAATCGGAAATTAGTCAGCCTGGGATTGATGGCTGGCTTGAGTTGTTATCTTGTCTTGGGTTCGGCAACACCGGCCGCTGCTATGCACATTTCAGAAGGTTTTTTGCCTGTACAATGGGCTGCGTTTTGGTGGATGGTGGCTTTGCCTTTTTTTGTGTTGGGTTTGCGTGAAATTACTCGCATCACCAAAGAACACCCGGAACTTAAATTATTACTAGCTTTGGCGGGTGCGTTTACTTTTGTGCTTTCTGCTTTAAAAATTCCATCGGTAACGGGGAGTTGTTCTCACCCAACGGGTACGGGTTTGGGTGCAATTTTGTTCGGCCCTTCGGTGATGGCTGTACTTGGTGCTTTAGTGCTGTTGTTTCAAACGTTATTGTTAGCGCACGGCGGGCTGACAACGTTGGGGGCGAATATGTTTTCGATGGCGATTGTTGGGCCGTTTGCTGCATATTTTATCTATCAATTGCTGATGCGAACTGGTAAACAAAGGTTGGCAATTTTTTGTGCGGCTGCTTTGGCAGATTTGCTGACTTATGTGGTGACTTCGATGCAGTTGGCATTGGCTTTTCCGGCAGCGAGTGGCGGTTTTATGGCTTCGTTTCTCAAGTTTGCTAGTATCTTTGCGATTACTCAAGTACCTCTGGCGATTAGTGAGGGATTGCTGACTTTATTGGTTTGGAATTGGCTGCATTCTTACGGAAAACCAGAGTTAGAAATTCTGAAATTATTGAAACAGGAGTCATAAAGTCGTGAATCAAAAACCTACAAAAAATCAGCAAGCTAGTTCGCAACAAAATTGGATGTTAGTAATTGCAGTTGTCGCCCTTGCGGTGATTCCCCTAGTTTTTGTGCGGGGTGAATACGGCGGATCGGACGATCGCGCACAGAAAGCAATTACCGAAATTCAACCCGATTATAAACCTTGGTTTAATCACTTGTTTGAACCGCCTAGCGCTGAAATTGCCAGTTTATTATTTGCGACTCAGGCGGCGCTGGGGGCTGGTGCGATCGGATATGCGATCGGGCTTTATAAAGGCCGATCGCAATCTCAGCAATCTGATGATAAATCGCCGCTGGAATGAATCATCAGATTGATAGTCTGGCTTACACCAATCGTTTGCGTGGGTTGCCGCCAACTCACAAATTATCGTTTGCGATCGCCCTTTTGATTCTGTCTCTGCTTTCTGGGGCGATCGTCCAATTGTCGATCGCCCTGTGGTTAGCAGTCTGGATCATCATCTACGCGGGCATTCCGGGGAAACTATATCTGCGGTTGTTGTCGCTACCGTTGATGTTTTTGTTGACGAGTTTGCCTGCTTTGGCGATTAATGGAATTGAGTTAAATCAAATCCAGACAATGCAGTGGGATATTTGGCAAGGTTGGGGGATTAGCATCGGCAATTTTTATCTGTATGTGAGTCGCACAGGCTTATACCAAGTGAGTTTGTTATTTCCGCGCACCTTGGCATCGACAAGTTGTATGTACTTCATTTTGTTGACGGTGCCATTTACAGAAACCTTGCAAATCCTCAGAAAATTGCGCTTTCCGGCTTTGCTGACAGAACTCTTGTTGTTGATGTATCGGTTTATTTTTAGCTTATTGGCGATCGCAGATGAACTTTGGATCGCCCAAAATTCGCGCTGTGGCTATCGCACTTGGAAACTGGGAATGCGTAGTTTAGGCATTTTAATCGGGCAATTACTTCAGCGAACTTTGGTAAACTACCGTCAAGTTTCGTTGAGTTTAGCCGCCCGTGGCTTTAATGGAGAACTGCGGGTTTGGCATTCTTCCCCTTACAAACCTTCGCGAAGATATACATTTGAAGCCGTGTTTGGGTGCACGGTTTTAACTTTGTTAAGTGTGTTATTTCAAAGTTGAAAATAAATAAAGAAATGAGGAGACGGCAGTGCCGTGTCTCTACAATATGATTTTGGGTAGGGACACGGCATTGCCGTCTCCTCTATCCTGACTGAAGATATGACTTTTATGAACATAATCAATGACTTTAATGAATTGACTCCACAAGAAACCTGTTGAATAATTGTAGTCAACACTTATCTTGTGGAAATCCTATGATAAATAAACGACTCCTCAAAAAAATAGTTTTTTCATTACTAGCATCATTAAGCCTACTGTTAGTCACAGTAACTCATGCAGCAGCCCAACAACTACCGTTCTACTGGGACAACATCAATGTTGCGATCGATGTTCAGACAAACGGAGATATGTTAGTTACGGAAACGCAAAAATATGTATTCACCGCAGCATACAACAATGAACGGTATCGCTATATTCCGTTAGATAAAGTCGATGCAATTCAAGATGTCACTGTTTCTGAAAATAATCAAATAATTCCGAGTACCACTGGCAATGAAAACAATCAACTTTGGATTCGTTGGCAACATGAATTAAAACCGCCAGACACACATACTTTTGTGATCAAATATCGTGTGGTAGGTGGATTGCAGTTAGATGGTGGAAATACTCAAGTTTATTGGAAAGCTATTGCAGCAGGTCGAAAAGCTCCAATCAATAGCGGAAAAGTTACGGTGAAATTACCAGCAGCTTTATCAGGGAAAGTTCTGTCGTTTACCAATTTTGGTGCAGCAGCAGTTCCCCGTCAAGTAGATCCTAAAACTTTTGAATTTGTGGCAAGTCAGGCTATTCTACCGGAACAAGAATTAGAAGTACAAATTGCATTTCCGCAGGCGATTTTGAATATACCTCAACCTCGCTGGCAACAAAATGGTAATCAATCTCAATCTACTTCGGAAAAAGCGGGCTTTCCCATGATTTTTGTAATGTTTTGGTTCGGGTTTGTGATGTTTTCGATTAGTGGCAGTGCTCGCAGTGATAGTCTTAGTAGCGGTGGTAGCGACTATGACAGTGGCGGCGGTGGTGGCGGTGGCGGTGGCGGTGGCGGCGGTGGCGGTGGTGGCGGTGGTGGCGGTGGTGGCGGTTGATGTCAACGGGACTTACGCCACAATCAAAGAAACCGGGTTTTTAGCTAATCTGTGGGTTATAGCGAAGTATTTCGGAAAAAACCCGGTTTCTGACTATCCGTTGATATATTGATATCACCCAAATTTAGGAGACGGCAGTGCCGTTTCCCTACAAATAATCGGGTAGGGAAATGGCATTTCCGTGTCCGAATTTGCTTGATTTTGAGATAAACCGATCGCACTCCCTACAAAATCATATTCAAAATATGACTTTTATGAACATAATTCATGACTTTAATGAATTGACTCCACAAGATAACTGTTGAATAATTGTAGTCAACACTTATCTTGTGGAAATCCTATGATAAATAAACGACTCCTCAAAAAAATAGCTTTTTCATTACTAGCATCATTAAGCCTACTGTTAGTCACAGTAACTCATGCAGCGGCCCAACAACTACCGTTCTACTGGGATAACATCAACGTCATCATCGATGTTCAGACCAACGGAGATATGTTAGTTACGGAAACGCAAAAATATGTGTTCACAGCAGCCTACAACAATGAACGGTATCGCTATATTCCGTTAGATAAAGTCGATGCAATTCAAGATGTGACCGTTGCCGAAAATAATCAAATAATTACCAGTAGCACTGGAACTGAAAACAATCAACTTTGGATTCGTTGGCAACATGAATTAAAGCCGCCAGACACACATACTTTTGTGATTAAATATCGTGTGGTAGGTGGATTGCAGTTAGATGGTGGGAATACTCTAGTTTATTGGAAAGCGATTGCAGCGGGTCGCAAAGCGCCAGTTAATACGGGAAAAGTTACGGTGAATTTACCAGATGCTTTGTCAGGCAAAGTTCTCTCGTTTACGAATTTTGGTGCAGCAGCAGTTCCTCGTCAAGTAGATACTAAGACATTTGAATTTGTCGCAAGTCAGGCTATTCAACCGGAACAAGAATTAGAAGTGCAGATTGCATTTCCCCAGGCGATTTTGAATGTACCTCAATCTGGTTGGCAACAAAGTGGTAAGCAATCTCAATCTGCTTCGGAAGAAGAAGGCTTTTTCGTACTGAACGCAATCAATGATTTTATAAGCTTATTATTACTGAACGCAATCAATGATTTTATAAGCTTATTGCTGTTATCTCCTTTGGGGCAGTTCTTCATTATCTTGCTTATCATAACATCGCCTATCTGGCTGTCTGTACTTTTATTAATATTATGGGGGATTTGCGCCTATCTTACAAGATTCTGTTTTAGATGCAAAAAGTTTACGCTAGACACCGATACACAAGTAATCTCTACAGCTACTCCAAAGACTAAAGGGAGGGATAAAGTTATCCGTCACTGTAGTAATTGCGGTTATCACCATGAAAAAATAGTTGTGACAACTTATGTAGATCCAAGTAGTAGTGATGGTGGCGGCGGTGGCGGTGGTGGTGGCGGTGGTGGTGGTGGTGGTGGTGGTGGTGGCGGTGGTGGTGGTGGTGGTTGATATCAACGGGAATTACGCATCACAATCAAAGAAACCGGGTTTTTAGTTAATCTGTGGGCTGTAACGAAGTATTTGGGAAAAAACCCGGTTTCTGACTATCCGTTGGGCGCATCACAATCAAAGAAACCGGGTTTTTACTGAATCTATGGACTATAACGAAATATTGTCGCAAAAACCCGGTTTCTGACCATCCGTATTCCAAATATGACTTTTATGAACATAATTCATGACTTTAATGAATTGACCTCAACAGAAATCTATTGAATACTGATTGTAGTAAACAAATTTCTCGTACACTTTCGCTTAAAGCAGGTTAAAAACTATGACTAAATCACGTTGGCTTCGCAAGCTTTTACCCTTAGCAGTATCTGTAGCAACCACGATCGCACTAGCAGGCACTTTTGCCCCACCAACTCCCGCACAAACCAATCCGCCACCTCCCCAACCCCAACCAGTCCAACCAGCGACAGAAGAAGGTTTTACCATCCCGATTTGGATCTTTCCCGTAGGCGCAATGTTCTTTGTGTTCATGTTTATCCCCAAAATTGGTTGGACTTTGGGCTTAATTGCGATCGGCGAACGAGAAGTAGGCATTGTTACCAAGAAATTCTCCAGCAAAAACTTGCCATCCAGTAGATTGATTGCACTCGATGGTGAAGGAGGTTTGCAAGCAGATACCCTTCCTCCCGGCTGGCATTTTGGTTATTTTCCTTGGCAATATAGCGTTCGCAAAGAACCTGTTGTTGTAGTCCCTCAAGATGAAATTGGGTTAATTATTGCTAATGACGGAGCCACTATTCCTTCCGATCGCATTTTAGGCAAAGTCGTCGATTGCGACAACTACCAAAATGCTCGCAAATTCCTCACCGACGGTGGCGAAAAAGGACGGCAACTCGCCATCATCACCACTGGTACTTATCGGATCAATACGGCTGTATTTGAGGTCATTACTTCAGCCAATGCTGCGGCAAAAGGTATGCAGCCATCGGAACTTCATCTATACAAACTTGCTCCGGATCTCGTGGGAATCGCCAACGTGCTCGACGGAGTTCCGATTGATGAAGGTGAAATCGCTGGGCCGATAATTCCCGGTCACGACAACTTCCAAAAAGCGCAATCCTTCATCAAAGGTGGCGGGCGCAGGGGCTTGCAAGAACAGGTAATTTTATCCGGTTCTTGGAACCTGAACCCTTGGTTTGTGAAAGTTGAAGAGGTCAAAATGACCGAAGTGCCGATCGGCTATGTCGGCGTAGTCATTTCCTATGTGGGAGAATCGCACAAAGATGTAAGTGGTGTGGCTTTCACCCACGGAAATCTTGTCAACAAAGGTGATAAAGGCGTGTGGGTAGAACCGCTTTACCCAGGCAAACATCCGATCAATACAAAGGTGATGAAAGTCGAACTTGTTCCCACTACTGATGTAGTTTTAAACTTCACAACACGGTTCAGCGGAGAACACGGCTACGACTCGAAATTAAGCGCTTTGAAATTGCTTTCTTTTGACGGATTTACCTTTGAGTTAGAAGTTTTTCAAATCATTCATATCGGTACTTTGGATGCACCGAGAGTCATTTCGCGGCAAGGTTCGATGCAAAATCTGATTGACCAAGTGCTGCGTCCAATTGTGGGCAATTACTTTCGGAATTCGGCTCAAGAATATACGATTCTCGACTTTTTAATCGCACGCAGCGAACGCCAAGCAGAGGCCGCCGAACACGTCCGTCAAGCCCTACGTGCCTATGACGTGCAGGCTGTGGACACGCTGATCGGTTTGATTTCGCCGCCAGCAGAGTTGATGCAAACATTGACCGATCGCAAAATTGCTCAGGAACAGGAAAAAACCTACGAAGTACAGCGGATTTCAGAGTATCAGCGTCAAGAATTGGTGCGCGCAACTGCGATCGCCAATATTCAAAATCAGGTGGTAGCGGCGGAACAAGGGGTGAAAATTGCTCAATTGAGTGCAACTGCTGCGATCGAACACGCAAGTGGTGAAGCAGAAGGGATTCGGTTAATGGGACAAGCAAAAGCGGATGCTTATCAAGTTGGTGTCAACGCTCTCGGTACGCAGAGTTACACGCTATTGCAATTGATGCAAGCGGTTTCGGATGGTAGCGTTCGCGTTGTTCCCGATGTCACAGTCAATGGTAACGGCGGTAGTGGGGGTTTGTTGGACGGTTTGATGGCAATGTTGCTGCGGAATGAAACCAGTAAAAATGAAGAAAATGGAGCACAATCACCCGTAATTAATGTCAAGAAGTCTAAGTCTGTTGTTGTGGAACATGTGGCCGAATCACCAGTAGTAAAAGTGCATTCGGTGGAGTCGCCGGAGTCTCCTAATCATTCGCCAGTTGCTCAGTCTGTGGCTGTTGCTGAGACTGATATTGATGCAGCATTTGGTGAATTGTTAGATATTTGAGTTGAGTGTAATTGGTAGAGAGGACGACTGTCCTCTCTGAAGGCTTTTTGTCTAAAACTTTACTATTTAGGGAATTAGAGGTGCAAAATTATGAAGTTTATGGTTATGCAGAAATACGTGAATTTGTCAAGGTTGGTGGCGGTAGTTGCTTTTAGTGCGATCGGTCTATCATCATGCGGAAATATATCTTCTTTGTCATTTCCACAGATGCGATCGGGAAACAAAACATTTGGTGATTGGTGTCGCGAAAAAGATTCTTTAAGTCCTGAAACTCAAATTACTGTTGAAGTGATGTTGGAACAAGCAGGAACTATTGAGTGCAATGCAGCCAATCGGAAACTTTCGAGTCTCACGCAACTCGATCTGGGCGACAATAAAATCACTGATATCAAACCATTACAATCCTTGACTAAACTGACTGACCTCGAACTTAGCAATAATCAAATTATTGACATCAAACCATTGCAATCATTGACCAACCTAACAGAACTCAGGCTTAGTGGTAATCAAATCAGCGATATCAAACCATTACAATCCTTGACTAACCTGATGTGGCTCACTCTTAACAACAATAGAATCAGCGATATTAAACCATTACAATCTTTGACTAACCTGGGTTGTCTCATCCTCAGCGACAATAAAATCAGCGATATTAAACCATTGCAGTCTTTGACTTACCTGATGATACTAGACCTTGATAATAATAAAATTAGCGATATCAAACCATTACAATCTTTGTCTGAACTGGATCAGCTCTATCTCAAAAACAATAAGATCGCTGACATTAAACCCTTACAATCTTTGACTTACCTGCGTTACTTAAGGCTTGTAAATAATAAAATAAGCGACGTTAAACCCTTGCAATCTTTGACTAAACTGAAAGGAGCCTTTCTCAAAAATAATGAAATAAGCGACATTAAACCCTTAAAATATTTGACCAAACTGACTGAACTCGATCTCAACAACAATAAAATTAGCGATATCCAACCATTGCAATCTTTGACTAAACTGACTAAACTCTACCTCAATAACAATAAAATTAGTGACGTTAAGCCCTTGCAATATTTGACTAAACTGACTGAACTCGACCTCGAAAAAAATCAAATCAACGATATCAAACCTTTAGAATCTTTGACTAAACTGACTCAGGTCAAACTGGGTTCAAATGCCGTTGCCCTTCTAGGATTATCTGGAAATAGACCTTCCCCGTCAATTACCCAGAAGCAACCAAAAGATACTCTACGCACATTTGCAGATTGGTGCCGCGCTCAACCTTTTTTGAGTCCCAAAGATAAACATACTGTTGAGGTACTTTTAAAAAAAGCAGGGACTACTGAGTGCAATTCCGCTAATCAAAAACTTTTGAGTCTTACCAAACTCGAACTCAGATTCTATCAAATCAGTGACATCAGACCGCTAGAATCTTTAATTAAACTGACTGAACTCGATCTGGGCGACAATAAAATCACTGACATCAAACCCTTGCAATCCTTAACTAACCTGACTAAACTTTTAATCCACAAAAATCAAATCAGCGATATAAAGCCGTTGCAATCCTTGACTAATCTGACTAATCTCGGTCTCAGCGATAATAAAATCAGTGATATCAAACCATTGCAATCTTTAACCAAGCTGACTAATCTCGGTCTCTACAATAATAGGATCGGCGATATCCAACCATTGCAATCTTTGACTAACCTCACTGAACTCGGTCTCGACAACAATCAAATCAGCGACACCAAACCATTACAATCCTTGACTAACCTGACTA
This sequence comes from Microcoleus sp. PH2017_05_CCC_O_A, assembly GCF_020738785.1. Taxonomy (NCBI): domain Bacteria; kingdom Bacillati; phylum Cyanobacteriota; class Cyanophyceae; order Oscillatoriales; family Microcoleaceae; genus Microcoleus; species Microcoleus sp. PH2017_05_CCC_O_A. The sequence goes on from NZ_JAEQCB010000012.1 coordinate 15,651, forward strand.
TGCTCAGTCTCAGCAACAATAAAATCAGCGATATCAAACCATTGCAATTATTAACTAAATTGACTGTACTCAGACTCAGTGATAATAAAATAAGCGACATTAAAAGTTTAGAATCTTTAACTAAGCTGATTAATCTAGATCTAAGTAACAATCAAATTAGCGACATCAAACCGCTAAAATTTTTGAATAATTTGACTCTTCTCATCCTTGATCACAATCAAATCAGCGATATTAAACCGCTAGAATCTTTGACAGATCTGACTGATCTTATCCTTAATCACAATAAAATCAGCGATATCAAGCCCTTACAATTCTTGACTAAACTAGATTGGCTACACATTGATGACAATAAAATCAGCGACATCAAACCATTGCAATCTTTGACTAAACTGACAAAACTCCGACTTAGCGGAAATCCGATCGCCCCCAAAACTTGTCCTCTCAAGCCAGAGTCTATCTGCAAGTGGTAATCATCAACTAAACCATAAAACTTTCTCTCGTTCCCAGGCAGAGCCTGGGAATACCTATCTGGAGGCTAGGCCTCGAAACAATATGGTAATATCGACATTGCCGAATTATTTAAGCAGTCTAGGGTCAAATATCTATGGACTTTTACATTGAATTAGAATAATTTTTATGATAAACTGGAATCAGTCGATTAAGGAGAGAGTTGTGTATGATCGCGCAAGTTGAAACCAAAACCTACACGGCTGAAGAATATCTAGAAGCTGAAGTCAATTCTGTGGATCGGCATGAATTTATCAATGGGGAGATTATTCTGATGGCTGGCGGTTCACCGGATCACAATGAAATTGCCCTTAATTTAGGTGGGGCGCTGAAACTGGCGTTAAAAGGGAAACCATATCGGACTTTTAGTTCGGATCAACGGCTTTGGGTTCCCCAGCTTAATAATTACACTTACCCGGATTTGATAGTGGCGGCGAAACCGATCGAACTTCAATCTGGACGCACTGATACAATTACCAATCCCCTGCTGATTGCTGAAGTGCTATCTAAAGGTACTAGAGCTTACGATCGCGATGATAAGTTTGCTGCTTATCGCAGTATTCCGAGTTTTCAGGAGTATTTGTTAATTGACCAATATCGGCTACAGGTGCAGCAATATTCTAAAACTGACGCGAATAAGTGGATTTTTTCGGAATATAGCTGTGCGGGCGATCGAGTTGCATTAACTTCTATTCCTGTGGAATTTTCTGTGGCAGATTTGTATGAAAATATTGAGTTTGATGTGACACCAAATCCGGCTTAAATATCGAGGCGGATTTGGTTTGTATTGGAGCAGTTTTAACCGCCCACTCTGATTAATCGATCGCCCCTGAGTCCCTAGATCTCACCAACAAACCATATTTCGGGGCAAAAACCATCGCCAACACAAACAGCAGCGTTTGCAGCACCACAATACATCCGCCTGTCGAACCATCAATGTGATAGCTGATATAAGTTCCCATTACGCTAGAAAATACTCCCGAAGTCATCGCAATTAGCGTCATATGGTCAAAATTATCACTCAACAAATACGCCGTAGCCCCCGGAGTTACCAACATTGCTACTACTAAAATAATCCCGACTGTCTGAAGTCCCGCAACTGCTGTCAGCGATAGCAAAGACAGCAACACGTAATAAAGGAAAGTGATATTTAAACCGATCGATCGCGCGTGAGTCGAGTCAAAACAAAACAGGATTAAATCTTTGCGTAAAATTGCCAGCGTCACTAAGGTAATGACACTAATAATCACAGTTTGAACAATATCTGAATCGGAAATACCTAAAACATTGCCAAATAAGATATGCGTCAAGTCGATCGAACTTCTGACTTTAGAAATTAACACCAAACCAAAGGCAAAAAATCCGGTAAACACTAAACCAATCACTGTATCTTCTTTAACGCGAGTTTTTGCTTTGATAAAGCCGATCGCAATTACGGAGCCCACGCCAAACAAAAACGCCCCCACCGCCAAAGGAATATTCAGCACATAAGCAATCACAACCCCCGGCATCACCGCATGGGAAACCGCATCGCCCATCAAAGCCCATCCCTTCAAAGTCATATAGCACGAAAGCGCCGAACAAACAATCCCTACTAAGGCGCTGACTAAAATCGCCTTCACCATAAATTCATGCTGCAACGGTGCGGTAAACCACTGAATTAAGTCCATTATTGCTTCTCCCGATTCACTTGAGTTAACCGACTTTTTGCAGACGAAAAATCACCAACCGAACCGCCAAAGGTGCGGGAAAGATTTTCTTCTGTAAACACTTCTGAGGTGTTGCCGTAGGCGAGAATACTGCGATTAATTAATACTACTTGGTCGCAAAATGTAGTAATCGATTCTAAATCGTGAGTTGAAACCAGAATTGTATGGCCTGTTTGACGCAATTCCATCAGCAAATCAATCATCATTTTCTCGGTTTTGATATCAACTCCGGCGAAGGGTTCATCTAGCAGTAAAACCTTTGCTTGTTGCGCCAAAGCCCGCGCAAAAAAGGTGCGTTTCTTTTGTCCCCCGGATAACTCTCCGATTTGGCGATCGCGCATGGGCCACATTTCCACCCTTTCCAAGCTTTCTCGCACCGCTTGTTTGTCGATCGAACGCGGAATCCGCAACAGATTCATGTAGCCGTAGCGCCCCATCATCACCACATCATAAACGTTCACCGGGAAATTCCAATCTACCTCTTCCGACTGAGGCACATAGGCAACCAGATTGCTTTTTTGCACTTGACGGATCGGCAAGCCATTAATTAAAATTCGTCCGGTGTTTGGCTTCACAAACCCCATAATTGCCTTAAACAGGGTTGATTTTCCCGCACCATTCATCCCCACCAAACCGCAAATTGTCCCCGCTTTAAGTTGCAGAGAGGCTCTGTGCAAGGCTACTTTACCATGATAAGCAACCGTGACATTTTCAATGTCAATACTGATTCTATCCATACCAATTTCTCCAAATTACCAAATTACCAATGCCCAATGCCCTATCCCCCATTACCCTGTAGTCCTTTTATCAAAGTATTGACGTTGTATTCAAGCATCTTAAGGTAGGTTGATGCAGGGCCTTCCGATGGAGAGAGGGAATCGACATAAAACACCCCGGCAAATTTTGCCCCGGTTTCCTTTGCTACTTGAAGCTGTGCTTCGTTGCTGACGGTACTCTCGCAAAATACGGCGGGGATTTTGTTTGCTTTGACTGTATTAATCACCCGTTCAACTTGTTTCGGTGTAGATTGCTGTTCGGCATTTACAGGCCAAATATAAACTTCTTTCAAGCCGTAGTCGCGCGCAATGTAAGAAAATGCGCCTTCGCAACTTACTATGTAGCGTTTGTCTGGCGGAATCGCTGAGATAGCTTGTTTGAGCTTTTCATCGATCGCTTCAATTTGCTGACTGTATTTTGTCGAATTCGCTTCATAGGTTGCAGCATTGGCTGGATCGGCATTTGATAAAGCTCTGCGAATATTTCTAACGTAAATTAAGGCATTTTTAGGTGACATCCAAGCATGAGGATTCGGTTTACCTTTGTAGGAATCTTCGGCAATATTAATGGGATTGATTCCTTCGCTGACAGTAATGCGAGGAACTTTTGGCAAACTGTTATAAAATCGAGTTGCCCAACGTTCTAAATTCAATCCGTTATCCAAAATTAGACTAGCACCTTGCCCTCGTTTTAAGTCGCTAGGAGTGACTTCATAGCCGTGAATTTCCGCCCCAGGCTTTGTGATGGATTGAACAGTTAGCTTGTCACCAGCGACGTTCTGCGCCATGTCTGCCAGCACCGTAAAGGTGGTGAGAATGACTTTTTTGTCTTTTCGGAACCAATCGGTGGCAGTAGGGCTAGAATCTCGATTTTGATTGGTTTGAGGCTCTACCGTCGTCTGAGTGTTGCACGCGGTGACGCACACTCCCAGCAACAGCCCCAATCCAATCATCTGATATTGTTTCCAAACGGGAGAGGAGAGGAGAGATAGGGGGAAAGGGCGAGATGGAGTCATAATTTGACGCTTTTTGAGCATATATTCCAAAATGCTAGCTAAATTTGCCACAGATTACGGCAGACAGCCCGATCGACTATCGCTAATTTTCATAATCTTTTCATTATTTAAATTTATCACAGAATCGGGGAAAATGAAAGAAGCATGAACAGTGAGGGTAAATAGGCGATCGGATCAGCAAAATAGACTCTTCAGTGAGAAGCCTGTTTTGGGGAGACACGATGCCTACCCACAAGTTTTGAATATGATAAACTTAAATAGATCGCTGATTGAAAAGTGTATAATTGCTGAGGTATTATAGTTGGTTGCGGAAAAAGATTACCAAAGAATGATTCAATCATTGCAATGGGATGAGTTACGAACTCTATGGAACAATATCGAGAATCGTAGCACTCCAGGATGGGACGCGGGTAAAGCCTTTGAGTACCTGATTATCCGAGCATTTCAACTTGATGGTGCAGAGGTAAAATGGCCTTACAGCGTGACACTTTTTGATGAGGTAGTCGAACAAATTGATGGCGCTGTCCATTGTTTGGGACTTTCTTGTTTAATTGAAAGCAAAGATTTTGCAGACAAAACAGTTGATATTACTCCTATTGCTAAACTTCGCAATCAACTTTCACGCCGTCCCGCCGGTACAGTTGGATTAATTTTTAGTCGTACTGGGTTCACAAATGCGGCTGTCAGTCTTTCATACTTTTCGCTGCCACAGGCGATTCTGATGTGGAATGGAGCAGAACTAAAATATGCCTTAGAACAGGAAAAAATTTGCGAACTATTAACTTTAAAATACCGTGCCTGTGTAGAAGAAGGATTGCCTAATTACAACGTTATCGAGGGAGATATTCAATGATTACTTACATTCTTTGTGAAGGGGCTTTTGATGCACAACTACTTAAAACTGTGCTACCAGAAAATTTACTCACTGATGTGGGAGTTGTTGTTGGTGGTAAAGTATATAATATTAAGTCACTAGCTATGTCTTTAATTGTGCGGCGGCGAGTACCAGTTCTGATCGTATTTGATGCAGATTCAGTAGTACCGGAGTTAGTTGAATTACGTCGCAACGATATTGAAGAAATACTTGAATTTGTAGCGGGTAAGACACCATTTAAAGTAGTTTCTGCTGTTCCTGAAATAGAAATTATCTTTTTTCAAGATGTCTCTTTGCTTTCGCGGTTGATAGGATACATTCCTCCTCAAGATGTACTTGACTTGGCAGTTTGTCAACCTAGAAAAGCTTTAGAAGAATTGATTGCCCGATCAGAAAATATTCACGATCGCTCACAAATAATCGATCATTTGACTAATGAAGATATTGAGATTTTGCGATCGTCTTCAGTTATGCAGGAGATTGTTCACTTTCTTGATTCTGTACGTGAAACAGTAGCAGCTACTTTATAATACTCTAATTAATAACTTTGTTAATTTGAGTATAGATATTGTATGATTGGCGATTCACTTCCTGGTTGCAGGCTAATGCTTATTTGCAACAGCTAAAACTAGAGGAAAATACTGTTTCAAGTCTGCTCGAAATCATTGCCACCTACGAACTCAACTATGTAATTGTGTTTTTGTCGATCACGAATGACAAGAAAATTTGGGATTTTGTGGCAAAAGTTGGCAATTTATGCGGTTCGCGTGCTATTAACATATATGCAAGCACTGGGAAGAATTTTAACCCTCCCGGAAATCCTAAAGTTTATTCAATTCTCCCTATGCCGAAATCACCATCAATCGAAATTTCCAAAGTAACTCGCTACCAAAATGCAGCGCTGAATTACTATTTGGGCTTGACAGAATCTCCCTATCTTCACTATGGCTATTGGGAAACCTTACCTGTGCCCGCTGATGAACTAACACTCGCGCGGCTACGCATCGCCCAGCAAGCTTATACGGATAAGTTGTTAGATTTTATCCCGAAAGACATTAAGACTGTCCTAGATGTAGGATGCGGGATTGGGGGAAATGCGGCTTATTTGCTCGATCGCGCTTTTGGAGTCGAAGGACTAGCGCCCGATCCGTTCCAACAACAGCGCTTTCTGAAGTGTACAGGCGATCGCGCCATCTTCCACCTCACCAAATTTGAAGACTTCCAAGCCACCCATTCCTACGATTTAGTCCTCTTTAGCGAAAGCAGTCAATATATGTCTGCTGTCGATATAGCTAAAGGTGCGGCGGCGGTGCTCAATCTTGGAGGATACGTACTGCTTGCGGATATGTTGCGCTCTAATCGTGATTATACAGAAGGAATGTTTTCTAACTGTCATGTTGTGGAAGAACTGGAATCTGCATTGATGCAAGCGGGGTTTAATTTAGTAAAAGCTGAGGATATTTCTGCTCATATTGTACCAACAATTGATTTGTATGTCGATACTTTCCGCAGGTATGGACTGAACACAATGATTTATGTTGCAGATTTAATTTCGATCGCGGTTCCGCCGATTCATAAAATTCTGCGTTGGATATTTCGCCGCTGGTTTAAGAAATTGGTGGTTGAAGGATTGGAGGCGAGTCAACTTTTTGAGCAGCATCTCTGTTATGAGATTCAACTTTGGCAGTTGAGAGAAAAAGATGAACGCAGCAAATAGAAGATTGGGCGGTTGAAACCGCGTCTATACAAATTGCTGTAATTGTCATTGCGAGCTCCTAGCGAATCAATCGCATAATCTCGGGGATTGCTTCGCTAAGAGCTCGCAATGACATATTGCAGTTGATAGTATTTAAATTTAATTTTTGTGCGGGCTAGAAGCCCACCCCACAAATCCCAATTACCAATTACCAATTACCAATTACCAATTACCAATTACCAATTACCAATATATGTCTCAATCAATTCTAGAATTCGATCGCACTTTTTACTCATATCCCTGCACTTCGCGAGTAGCAATTCACGATTTAAGCCTCAAAATCCCGGCGGGGAAGCGCTGCGGGCTCATCGGTCAAAACGGCTGCGGCAAAACCACCTTGTTTCTGCTAGCAAATGGCTTGTACCAACCGCAACAGGGAATCATTCGCTGGGAAGGCGAACCGTTTCGTTACGATCGCAAATCTCTCATGAAACTGCGCCAACAAATCGGACTCGTCTTTCAAAATCCCGAACATCAGTTAGTTGCTTCCACAGTCGAAGAGGATATCTCCTACGGATTGTACAATCTAGGATTGCCAGAATCCGAAATTGCTCAACAGGTAAAAAAGGCGATCGAGCAATTCAACTTAAGCGAACTCGCCCGCGAACCAATCCACAACCTTAGTTTAGGACAAAAAAAGCGCGTTTCCATCGCCGATATCATGGTACTCAAACCCAAACTGCTGCTGCTAGACGAACCTACCGCCTATCTCGATCCGCGCCACACCAAACAACTGATCGGTTTGCTGCAACAAATTCACGCAGCCGGAACCACCATACTTTTAGCAAGTCACGACCTCGATTTCATCTATCGCTGGGCCGATTGGGTGTTTGTGATGGATTGCGGAAAACTGATTCTAGAAGGCACTCCCGAAGCCGTTTTTGCCCAGCGGGATGTCTTGGAACAATTGCAACTTGGCGTACCGCTGGCGATCGAGCTAATCGACCAAATAAAGGATCTCATTGACAAAAATCCTAACTCAAAACTGCCCGCTTTCGAGGAATTGCAACAACAAATTTTACAAACCCGCAGACTGCTGTAAAAACCTGTAAAAAACCTTTATGTAAGGTGTCCATTGTGTACCTACTCAAATCAACTGCCAAGGGTGCATCTGGTTTTTGAAGCCTGAAGAAGCATGACCGTATATAAGTTATTAGTTATAATCCCATATTGACTGCGGTCATGCTTCGCCCCTACGGATATATTTGCCTTGCACAGGTCGCTGCACCCACTGTCAACTGTCAACTGTCAACTGTCAACTGTTTAACGATCGTACCAAAGTTGCAGCGCCAACCGATGAACTTCGCGCCAACTAACATTTTTAAGTCTGGCAATTTCCGCACAATCTTCGTATTCCGGCTGTACATTAACAATCGTTTCTCCCGACTTAGCAACTTTTATTTGCACTTCGCCGTATTCTGTTTGAACTTTCTGGATTTCTCTATCCAAAATAGTTCTCTGTTGAGTCGATCGCCTAATTCCCAGAGTAGTAGTCTCTCGAAACATCACAGCTTCGCAAGCATCCTGAAATTCGGGATGACAAATCACACTTAACAAAACCCCCAGCCGCGACTTTTTCATCACAATTGGTGTAGTAAAAACATCCAGAGCTCCGGCGAGAAACAAAGCATCAAAAACATACCCAATAGCCTGCGGGTTTAAATCATCAATTTGCGTTTCCAAAACACAGACTGTTTCTTGGGAATGGGGCATTGGGAATGGGGCATTGGGCATTGGGAATTGATTAAATACTTCCTTCTCCCCTCTTCCTTCTTCCTTCTCCCCTCTTCCTTCTTCCTTCTTCCTTCTTCCTTCTTCCTTCTCCCCAATCCAGAGGCGCAAAATATTAGGAATTGCCAGATTTCGCGAACCTGCACCCAAACCAATTAGCTGAACTTGCATCGGTGGCGGCGGGCCAAAAGCAGAGGCGAGAGTACAGGCGATCGCAGTTCCTGTAGGAGTGCACAATTCGCGATCGATTCCATTACTATAAACCGGTACTCGGTGCGTTTCCCACAACCGCATCACAGCAGGCGTAGGTACAGCTAACCTACCGTGGGCCGCCTTCACCGTACCCCCACCAGTCGGCATCGGCGAAAAGTAAAACTCATCAATATCCAACCAATCCAAACCCAAACAAGTACCGACAATATCAACAAGTGCATCCGTAGCCCCCACCTCGTGGAAGTGAACCTCACTGGGGGGAATACCGTGTACGGCAGCCTCTGCATCTGCTAACTTGCCAAATACGGCCAAACTCCAAGCTTCCACCCGCGGAGGCAATTTTGCAGCGACGATAATTTGCTCAATTTCTGGTAAGTGGCGGTGATGAGTGTGGCTAATTTCCGCATCTGCTTCGCCGTGAGTGTGAGAATGTTCTTCCCCGTGATGGTGGTGGCGCGCATCGAAAGTCGGCGATTCAGTTTCCGAGGGATCGAGGGCGGAGTCAGCAGCCAGATTGTTTGATTTTAAAGGCAAATCCGCAGCTAAATCGACATAAAATTTAGTTGCTTGTTGAGTATTGCGGTGAACTAATTCGGCCCGCAATTGGTACTCAGTCGAAATGCCTAGTAAATGGAGTTTTTCGATTAGGTACTCTAAGGGAACGCCCGCGTGTACAAGAGCTCCGAGGCACATATCGCCAGCAATGCCGGTTGGGCAGTCAAAATAAGCTATTTTATTCATTATTAACAATTAATTTTCAACATTGATTGTTTTAGCACATTTGTCGATCGCCCACTTAGCCTGGAATATATTAACATGGCAATTATTTACGGACTCCATCCAGTTGCACCCCAGAAAGACCGAATCGAGAAGATTACAAAAGCTCTCAAAGATGGGGCCGTGATGCTTTATCCCACAGATACAGTTTACGCGATCGGCTGCGATCTCAACTCCAAATCTGCCGTAGAACGAGTCAGGCGGATCAAGCAACTATCCAATGATAAGCCTTTAACATTTATGTGTTCCTCATTGTCAAATATCACCGAGTATGCTGCCGTCACCGATGAAGCATACAGAATCATCAAGCGGTTAATCCCCGGGCCCTACACATTTCTGCTACCAGCTACCAAATTAGTGCCCAAATTGGTAATGAACCCAAAACGCAAAACCACGGGAATTCGCGTTCCCAACCACCCGCTTTGTTTTACACTTCTAGAATCTTTGGGAAATCCGATTATTTCCACATCTGCTCACATTACCACTGATGATGAAGGTGCTGCACCAGTACCTGCTGCAAAAGCAGAAAGCTTTGGCAAAGCTGAACTATTTGACTGTTTTTTAAAGTTAGTAGATATCATTGTCGATGATGATTCCGATCCAGGATATCAAGTTTCTACCATTCTCGATTTAACTGAAAACAAACCAATTGTCGTTCGTCGCGGTTTGGGATGGGAAGCGGCCGCCGCTTGGGAACAAGATTAAAAATTAAGAGGAATTAGACTTGAATTGCAAAACTCGCAAATTATCTTGAATTAATCTCCGTCCATTCTTCAACCCACGGAGGTGGGTTTGGTTTGTATAGACGCGGTTTCAACCGCCCGGTATTATATCATTCTTCAACCCACTGAGGTGGGTTTGGTTTGTATAGACGCGGTTTCAACCGCCCGGTATTATATCAAATTTAATTCAAATAACCCGTAGGGACACAACAACGTTGTGTCCTCTATCTTGACTTGTCTAAATCGTGGCTAAGAAACCTGCGAAAAAGACCTAAGCCTCCACCTTAACTCCTTTCCAAAAAGCAACATATCCTGCAATATTTTTAGCAGCATCTTTCGGAGTAGGATAGTACCAAGCAGCATCCTTATTAACCTGTCCGCCGACTTCAACACTGTAGTAACTAGCAACACCTTTCCAACCGCAAGTAGTGTGAGTGCTGCTATCCTTGAAATACTCGCGGTTGATGGCATCCGCCGGGAAATAATAGTTATTATCTACCATTTCGCACTTATCGCTCTCGGCCAAAACGGCACCATTCCAAATTGCTTTCGGCATCGGTTTATCTGCTTAAATTGAGATTCTCAAATATTGTAACTGTATTTGTGCTCAAAAGACCTAGAATAAGGTTGAAGTCAACAACCAATTACTGCAAATGTCAGGGTCGAATCCGCCAACATCTCTCGCGCCCTCATCCCTCGAACAATCCCTCAAACATTTCTTTGGCTATGACTCTTTCCGCCCGGGCCAGCGGGAAATTGTCGAAGCTGCTTTACAACAACGCGATATGATGATTGTCATGCCGACTGGCGGTGGCAAATCTTTGTGTTTTCAATTACCGGCTTTGTTGAAACCGGGATTGACGGTGGTGGTTTCGCCGCTGATTGCCCTGATGCAAGACCAGGTGGAAGCTTTGCAGGATAATGGGATTGGGGCGACTTTTCTCAACAGCACTTTGAGCGCGATGGAAACCCGATCGCGCGAAACAGCAATTCTCGAAGGTAAAATTAAACTACTGTACGTTGCGCCCGAACGCTTGCTGGGCGAGAGATTTTTACCGTTTTTAGATATAGTAGCTTCTAAGTTAGGAATTTCGGCATTTGCGATCGACGAAGCCCACTGCGTTTCGGAATGGGGACACGACTTTCGACCAGAATACAGGCAAATGGAGCGAGTGCGCGATCGCTACCCAGACATCCCCATTATGGGACTAACAGCCACCGCCACCGAGCGCGTCCGCCAAGACATCATCCAGCAGCTAAACCTGCGAAATCCCTACATCCACGTCGCCAGCTTCAACCGCCCCAACCTATACTACGAAGTCCGCCAAAAAACCAAGCACAGTTTTGCCGAAGTCTTGCAAATCATCCAAAAAAAAGGCGGTTCAGGAATCATCTACTGCCTCAGTCGCAAAAAAGTTGACGAAGTTGCCTACAAATTGCAGCAAAGTGGCATCCAAGCCCTACCATACCATGCCGGAATGAGCGATGTAGATCGATCGACCAACCAAACCCGATTCATCCGCGACGACGTACAAGTAATGGTAGCAACAGTCGCCTTCGGGATGGGAATCAACAAACCCGACGTGCGATTTGTAATTCACCACGACTTACCCAAAAACCTAGAAGGATACTATCAAGAATCAGGCCGCGCAGGCAGAGACAACGAACCATCCCACTGCACCTTATTTTTCGGATTCGGCGATGTCAAAACCATCGAATACATCATCGAACAAAAACCCGACGAACAAGAACAAAGAATAGCCCGCCAACAACTACGGCGAGTAATCAACTACGCAGAATCCAGCGATTGCCGCCGCACAGTCCAATTAAGTTATTTCGGCGATTCATTTCCCGGCGATTGCGGCAACTGCGACAACTGTTGCAACAAAAAACCAGTAGAAGACTGGACGCTTGAAGCCATGAAATTTCTTTCCTGCATCGCCAGATGTCAAGAAAAATTCGGGATGAATCATATTATAGACGTGGTGCGGGGTTCCAAAAGTCAAAAAATATTGCAATACCAGCACAACCAACTTTCCACCTACGGCATTGGCAAAGATAGAACTGCCGACGAGTGGAAAAAATTAAGTCGTTCGCTGATCAACCAAGGTTTTTTAGACGAAAAAACAGACGGCTTTCCCATTTTAAAACTCAACGAGAAAAGTTGGGAAATCATGAAACGCCAGCGCACAGTTGAAATCGCCATTGAAGCGCCGCGGGAAGTACAGGCAAGAACTCGCTCTTTAGCAGTAGAAGTAGAAGGCTTATTTTCCATATTGCGAAGTCTCCGCAAACAAATTGCCGACGAACAATTCGTACCGCCTTACGTAGTTTTTGCCGATAGAAGCTTGCGAGACATGGCAGAAAAACGCCCGCAAAATCTCACCGAATTTGAGGAAGTTTACGGCGTTGGTAGCAACAAGCGAGATAAGTACGGCAAAGTTTTCTTAGAGGCTATTCACACTTTTTGCAAAGAACAAGGATTGCCAATAGGTACAGCATCTTCTGCTGCCGCCAATCTTCCCACTCTTGCTAACGTTCCATCTTATTCGCAGATGCAAACCTGGGAATTGTACCGACAAAATTTGACTGTTCAAGCGATAGCCAATGCGCGCGGGATGAGTCCCACTACTATTGCGGGACATCTGGTAGAATTGATGGATATGGGTCGGGAAGTTGATATAAATTTGTTAGTAGAATCGGAAAGCCAACAGGCAATTGTACAAGCAATTGAAGTTGTTGGAGATGAGAGATTGAGAGTAATTTATGAGTATTTGCAAGAACGTTATACGTTTGAGGAAATTAAGTTTGTCCGCGCTTGGTGGCGGCAAAATTATGTCAGCTTTTAACCGCAGATGTCGGCGGATTAACGCTGATGGACGCAGATGATTAATGGATAGGAGCGGAAAATGAGAATTAAGAAAGTAGCTTTTTGGGATAATTTACGAGAGTGGCATTTTGAACCGCTCTATTTTTCCAATTTGGCTTTATTAGTTGGTGTCTCTGGTGTGGGTAAAACACAAATTTTGAAAGGAATTTTGAATTTACAACGAATAGCTAATGGTGCTTCGTTAAACGGCTTAGCATGGGACGTTACATTCTCGACAGTAAACAATGTAGAATATCGCTGGAAAGGCGAATTTGAAACACAAAAAATCCCTGCCATCATTCCTAATGAGGAAGACGAAATTAATAAATTTAGAATCGTTCGAGAACATCTATCGAGAGAGGGAAGTGTAATCATAGAAAGAAGCGATAATGAAATTAAATTCAAAGGCGAGACAACGCCAAAATTATCGCCGTTTCAAAGTGCAGTTGAAATTTTAAATCAAGAAGAAGATATTTCACCTGTCCAGCAGTCTTTTAATGAAATCATTTATAGCGACAATTCTAGCTTGTTAAATGGAATTTATGGTATACCTGTAAGGGTACTGTCGATAATCTCAGATAATGATTTTGCTTTAGAAAATGTTCAGAAAAGTGATCTGCCAATTCTTCTTAAATTGGCTTTAATGGCTCGGCATTGTCCCGATATTTTCGATAAAATAAAAACTAAATTTATCGATGCTTTCGAGCAGGTAGAAGATATTAAAGTAGAAGCATTAGAAGATAACGCCAATCCATCTTTTACCCGTTTTCCTATTCAAATCAAAGAAAAAGGTGTCAATGACTGGATTTTTCAAAACAATATTTCTTCAGGAATGCTGAAGACTCTCATTCACATTGCCGAACTGTACTTGTCGCCCGAAGGTACGGTAATCTTGATTGATGAATTTGAAAACAGCTTGGGGATTAACTGTATCGATGTTGTGACAGATTTGATTGTGGAAAATAGAAATATTCAATTCATTCTTACCAGTCACCATCCGTATATAATCAATAATATTGGGATGGAACACTGGAAAATAGTTACTCGCAAAGGTGGAGTTGTAACTGCGCTCGATGCTAAAGATTTGAATTTGGGGAAATCGAGACATCAGGCTTTTACGCAATTGATTAATCTCGAAGAATATAGCGAGGGAATTAAAGTTTAATGAATCTGTATTTTTTAGTCGAAGGGATGCAATCGGAGAGAAAAGTTTATCCAGCTTGGTTAAGTCATCTATTGCCTGAATTAACACGAGTTCAGAGTTACGATGAGGTGAATGAAAAAAATTATTACCTGATTAGTGGTGAAGGATATCCATCATTATATGATTTTATTCCTCCTTCGATTGAGGAAATTAACTTAAGTGGAAAATACAACTATTTTGTAGTGTGCTTTGATGCGGAAGAAAATACTGTTGCGGAAAGGTACGCAGAAATTTATGATTTTTTAAATCAGGAAAAGCTAGTATTAAAAAATACAGAACTTGTGCTAATTGTTCAAAATCGCTGCTTGGAAAGTTGGCTTCTGGGCAATCGCAATATTTATTCAAGACATCCTCAACATTTAAGAGATCATCAAAGCCAACTTTTATTAGATTTATTAGATTATAATAAGTATTACGATGTTTCCATTGAGTGTCCTGAAAAGATGGGAAGATATCACAAATTTCATACTCACGCTCAGTTTCACGGAGCTTATTTGAGAGCATTATTGGCAGCTAAACACACCACATATTCTAAAACAAGACCCGGAGATGCACTCAAGCCCTTTTATTTGGAACAGCTATTGAAAAGAATTGAAGAGAAGCCAGAACAATTGACTACTTTTCGTCATTTTGTCGATTTTTGTAATAGAGTTAAATCTAAATTGCAGCATTAAATCGCAATAATTACAGAAATTACGCAGAACATCTAGTCGATCGCACCTATCGCTCTCTTAACTATCAAACAATATATCTTCAGGATATTGACAGAATTTATAAAATGTGTTGTTAACTCTCGAATTTTTGTGAAACTAGCTATTTACCCGATCGCCCTTAAATCGCATACAGTCATATAATCCCGCGGATTGAGAGATAACGTGCATACAGTTCGTGGATAACAAACAAATTTACGCATCGATTTGACTCGCTAAAATCATTTGAATTTAATCTTAGCAAATTGCGAAGTATCTTGTCAACTCCGATTCACAGTACAATCGATCGCAATATTGCATATGAGGAATCCCTATGTCAGAAAAGTTTTCCACCGAAATTAGCGATCGCATCTGCACTCACATGAACGACGATCACGCTAGCGCCGTAGTTTTGTACGCTCAAGCCTACGGTGGCCAACCCGAGGCGACATCAGCTCAAATGCTCGCTATTGATGCCAACGGTATGGATTTAACCGCTCAAGTCAATGACGAAATAGTGCCAGTCAGAGTAAAGTTCGTAGGCGTAAGCCGGGGCGTAGCCATCGCACTTTAGTAGACGCCGAAGATGCTCACCACACTCTCATTGACATGGTGAAACAAGCCCGAAAAGTTGCTAAGTAGCCAAATTATCCCTATTCTGTTATAATTTCAAAGTTCGTTCGTAGTACGGACTTTAGTCCGTTTAAATCCTTGATATGGACTAAAGTCATTACTACAAACCTTGAGTCTGGTGAAATGATTAATAAGGACTAAAGTCCTTACTCCAAACAAAATATTTAATCAAGTTAAATTTACATCTAAGATATCAAATAAAATGACAGAAAAATACCCCAATTCTAAAGAATTAGATGCCCGAAATGGCAGTAAAAATAACCCTTTCGATGCCCTAATCAAGCGACTGGATTTGATGATTCGCGCCCGGTACTCCCTGCTGTACATTGTCGGCGCCGAAGAAGAACCAGTCGAAGCTGTAATTGCCCAAGTAGCGCTGCAAGTAACACCCGCGCGCCGAGTATTGTTCTGGGATATCGTGCGCGGCTGGGAAGATAACGGTTCTGGAAAAGGTTCAGTAATGGCAGCGCTCGATCGCATCGGCAAGACCGCTGTCGAAGAATATACTCTATTTGTACTCCGAGATTTGCACCCAATCTTGAAATATCCCTACAGCAGTACAAGTGCTCCTGTAATCCGGGAATTACGTAATTTAACCAGGGAATTGAAGCGCAGCAAAAAAACGATCGTCCTCACTTCTCACGCGCTAGAATTGCCGGAGGAATTGAAAGAAGAAGTAACAGTAATTGATTTCCCTTTGCCCAACATCCAAGAAATCAATCATTTAATTTCCCACGTTGTGGAAAAGCCGGAACAGTTGCAAGTTAGCGGCTTAGTAAAGGAACAATTAGTTAAAGCTTGTCAAGGTTTGAGCCGCGCTCGCATCGGGCGGGTTTTAGCTAAAGCTTTGGCCGCCAAACAGCAAATTAACGAGTCAGATATTGACGGAGTTTTGGAAGAGAAACAGCAAGCAATTCGCCAAACCGGAATTTTGGAGTTTTGCAACTCCCGAGAATCCTTAAAAAATGTCGGCGGATTGGAGAATTTGAAACAGTGGGTAAAGATGCGGCAAGATGCTTTTACTGATGAAGCGCGCCGCTACGGTATACCCAATCCTAAGGGCGTTTTGTTAGTAGGAATTCAAGGAACGGGCAAATCTTTATCGGCGAAAACTATTGCTTGTGAATGGCGTTTGCCGCTGCTACGCTTGGATACTGGCAGATTGTTCGGCGGCATTGTCGGGGAAAGCGAAAGCCGGGTTCGGCAAATGATACAATTGGCAGAGGCGATCGCACCTTGCGTCTTATGGATCGATGAAATAGATAAAGCCTTCGGCAACATCATCAGCGGCGGCGACGGCGATTCGGGAACTTCGCGCCGGGTATTCGGCAGTTTGATCACTTGGATGCAGGAAAAAACTAGCCCAGTGTTTATCGTCGCAACTGCAAATAACGTGCGGATTTTGCCCGCTGAGTTGCTGAGAAAGGGCAGGTTTGATGAGATTTTCTTTTTGAATTTACCCTCGGAATCAGAAAGGCAAGATATTTTTAAGGTGCATTTACAGCGTTTGCGCCCCACTAGATTCCGCGACTTTGATTTGGCAATTTTGGCAAAGTCTTCTGAGAATTTTAGCGGTGCGGAAATTGAGCAAGTGGTGATTGATGGATTGTACCGGGCTTTTGGCACTTTTGTGAACGGGCAGCGCCGGGATTTGATGACGGAGGATGTTTTGAGGTCGATCGAGGATACAGTACCATTAGCTGCGATCGCGCGATCGCAAATTGAAGATTTGAAGCACTGGGCTGCCGAAGCAGGTGCGAGAACAGCTTCTAACGATACTCGATTGATTGATGAATTGAAGCGTTACAGCCGGCCGCTGGGTGAAGATGCGATCGATAATTAACTGAATTTCGGTTCGTAGTAAAGACTTTAGTCCTTAATTCAGAGGACTGAAGTCCGAACGATCAAACCTGTTCGTAGTAAGGACTTTAGTCCTTAATTCAGAGGACTGAAGTCCCAACGATCAAACCTGTTCGTAGTAAGGACTTTAGTCCTTAATTCAGAGGACTGAAGTCCGAACGATCAAACCGGGTGCATCTGGTTTTTGAAGCCTGAAGAAGCATGACCGCATATAAATTATTAGTTATAATCCCATATTTTCTGCGGTCATGCTTCGCCCCTACGGATATATTCGCTTGCATGGAGATGCACCCTACGAACCTTACTCGACGGTGATTATTCCGCAAACCGAACCTCCCCAGACGGATAACACCCTAGTTGAAGCATTAACATCTCAGTTACATTTCGTTACGATAAGGAAACAGAGAGCAAAAAACTCTCACCCATAATATCAGAGGTAGCCATTATGAACGGTACATTTCGCGTCGGCAACCTGTTTGGAATTCCCTTTTTTGTCAACGCTTCTTGGTTTTTAGTCCTGGGTTTAGTAACTTGGCAATACGGCGGCGCACTAGCAGCCCTGTTTCCCACATTAGGCCCCGTAGCGCCGTGGCTGCTAGGATTACTCGCAGCCCTGCTGTTATTTGCTTCCGTCTTAGCCCACGAATTAGGACACAGTTGGGTAGCTATCAAACAGGGAATTGGCGTGAAATCGATTTCGCTATTTCTGTTTGGCGGACTGGCTAATTTAGAAAGAGAATCGAAAACCCCAGCCGAAGCATTTTGGGTCGCCATTGCAGGCCCGTTAGTCAGCTTATTTTTGGCTGGTTTGTTAACAGTTATCGGCGTCGGTGCAGCCCTCACAGGCCCAGCCGCAGCCATCGTTCAACTTTTAGCTTCCATCAACCTAGCTTTAGCCTTATTTAACTTAATTCCCGGCTTGCCCCTCGATGGTGGTAACATCCTCAAAGCGATCGTCTGGAAGATTACCGGCAACCCTTACAAAGGCGTAATTTTTGCCAGCCGCGTCGGTCAAATCATTGGCTGGATTGCCATTGCTACAGGCATCTTCGGCAATATTTGGAATCTAGTAATCGGTTGGTTCTTGCTGCAAAATGCCGGTCAGTCTGCACAGTATGCCACAGTCCAAAATGAACTCGCAGGACTCACAGCCGCAGATGCTTTGACTGCCGAAAGCCCGATCGTCCCAGAAAACTTATCCCTCAGAGAATTTGCCAACAACTACGTCATCGGTAGCACTCACACCTGGCGCCGCTTCCTAGTTACCGATGATGCCGGACAATTGGTAGGTGCGATCGACCTTGACGACATGAAAACCATCCCCACCGGAAGCTGGCCCCAAGTTCAAGTTAAAGAGCTCGTGAAGCCGATCGAATTTTCCACCACCGTCAAACCCGAATTGTCCCTCCTCGAAGTCGTCACCCTCCTCGAACAACTCAAAGTCCAAGAACTCCCCGTCACAGGCGAAAACGGCGTCCTAGTCGGGCTTGTAGAAAAAGCTGAGATTGCCCGCCTCCTGCAAAGACGAGCTCAAGCAAACCCTGCTTGACACCCTCAGATACTTGACAAATAACAGTTAACCCCCTCGATTTGCCTTACCAAAAGGGCGATCGGGGGGCTTAACTGTAGCTACCCAAAAGTCAAGTAAAATACTAAATTATTAGCTGCAAAGCAGCAATAAATAACTATAATAGTGTATTGATCATCTGAGCGAGGACGGTATGCCATCTCAGAACGTTACCTCTCAATCCGAAACCCAAGAGTCAAAAGTTCTACCTACTCTAACAAACAATATATTGCCCGAGGCGCGATCGTCTCAACCAACAGCTCAATTACAAAAATCAGAGCTGACAGTTTTTGCAGCTCAAGAGATCGTTTACAAATTTTTCATATATCACATCAACAACTCGGAACCAGAAGTTAGTCTCCAGGAATTCAAAAAAATCTTTATAGAACTAATTGCTCCAGTTAACCCTAAATTAATTCAATCCCTATACATAATAATTGAATTTAACAGTCAACAAGAATTTAACAACTTATTTAAACGCTGCTCTTACATCTTATTAAATAACTGGATATCCAACAAACAATACGAACTTGCTCGGAAATTAATTACAATTATTAGCGAGAGAACCCTCAGCGAGCCTCACGCAGACAATATTCTCAAAAGACTGAAAGTGTGGCTGACAAACTTTGTCAGCAGCCAAGACTATGAAAACATCAAATTATTTGTATTGAAGTACGGCGACTACCGGCCCGTAGAAAAGCACTGGACTTCTCGCTATCAGCCTTATTTGCTAGCCACTCAATATCTCGATACTAAAAACACCCTCGAAGCACGCCAAACTGCCAAACTCTTGTCCCAGAAGTTAAAAGACAAGTATAAGTTTGACCTAGCAATGTATACATCTCGCTCTCAGTCAGCCACATTCAAATTTAAAAATTATCATAATCCCACACTTTTAGGAGAGGAAGCCCTGCGTTTAATCAAAATAATTTTGGTCAACCGAGGCTCGTTGAACTATCGCAGCTTAGCCAATCTTTTTATCAGTCACAGTCAAAATATTACCTACAAGCAGTTCAAGGAATCTCTGATTAAGTATTTATGTTATTACAATGAAAAAAAAAATAGTTCTGATATTTATCACCAACAACTCATCAATATTTTAGATAATTTTCATCCCCAGAATGACGAAGAAAGTTTGAACAGTAGCCTGTTGCTCAGAACTTGCAATTATCTAATCAAATGTTTGACAGTGGAAAATTCTGGGGAACCAACCGCCTTATTTCTAATTTTCGTGACTCAACTAAATCCTTTAACGCTAGCGATTTTGATGCTAAAGATAATTTTAATCTCACCGTATTCCCAAACCTACTTAGAACTTTGTTTTGCTCGATTAATTGAATACTATCAAGATAACTCCGCTGCTGAATGTCAGTGGCTAATTAAATTTTTAGAAGTTTGCCAGATTGCTCTAACTATTTATGGAGACAATGTTCAATACAATCTAGTGAATATGTCAGACAACAATCAAGAGGAACATTTGTTTATCGACCTCAATAACTGTCGAGTTTTTTCTCAACACAAACAAACACCCAAAAATCGAGATTAGTCATTAGCGCTGTCCCCGCTCGCGAACATTATTAGCGATGTATTCGTAGGGTGCGTCGCCATGAAAAATCCCTAAACTTAATCGGCAATCTGATAGCGACGCACCTTATACCAATTCACTATGAAGGTACACGCTCATACATGGTAAAGTAGAGGAGAGCAAATGTTGATTTTTTCGGGGAGAACTGGTATTAGTCATTAGTCATTAGGTGTACCCTACAGCTCAAATTTTGCAATCAAATCCAGTATCTTTTGATAATCAAAATTATCTAAATAATTCATCATAACTTCGGCAAAAATAGGATTATCGCTGCGAATTTCCTCAATTGTTTTGGCAATAAAATCGAAGTCAGCCTGATGGACTGCCTGTTTGAGATTGCGCGTCCATTCTGGGGAAACTTGCGGCTTAGAGTCCAACGTAAATATTGCAGCACTATCAGATATTTTTTCGGTAACAATAGTTGAACTCTCCGATACATTATTTACTGTAACATATTTATTGATAAGTTCAACAGGGCCGACTCCCGTCACAACTTGAATATCAAATTTGAAGACTGTGCCGCGTCCAACTTCGCTCTGGGCGGTAATGTCACCGCCCATTAATTTGATGAACTCGCGGCTGATACTTAATCCTAAACCTGTACCTTTTTGAACTTTTTGACCAGATGAACTTTGCACGAATAATTCAAATATACTGTCTAATTCCTCGGGGATAATTCCTAACCCTGTATCGGCAATTTCAAAGTAAATAAAAGCATTATTTTTTTGAGCTTCTGATAGATTGATATTATTATCTGGTTCTGGAGATATAGCTACTTCTATTCTGGGTCTTACTGTTACTAAAATTGAGCCTTTTTGGGTGAATTTAACGGCATTATCTAACAAATTAATCAGCACTTGTCGCAACTTAACATCATCAGCTTGTACGTACTGAGGAACATCGGGCGAGCGGTTGACAATTAATTGCAATTCTTTATTTTGTGCGGGAAGTTGAAACATATTTTGCACGTCGCCCAGCAAACGGTACAAGTCAAAGTTTTTTGGGTTGAGTGTCATGCGTCGAGCTTCAATTCTAGATAAGTCTAATATTTGATTAATGAGTTGAAGCAAGTGTTCTCCGCTGCGACGAATAATTTTAATATTCTCTTGTTCCTGCAAAGTTAAATTAGCACTGGGTTCTATTAATTGAGCAAAGCCGAGAATGGCGTTGAGGGGTGTTCGCAATTCGTGGCTCATGTTGGCAAGAAAGATGCTTTTAGCTTTGTTGGCAGCTTCTGCGGCTTCTTTGGCTTGTTTGAGTTCTTGTTCTGCTTGTTTGCGATCGCTAATATCAAGTATTATGCCGTGCCAGACGATATCTCCATTTTCGCGCAATTCTGGGCGAGAATAGCCTTGCAGCCATTTGAGTTTTCCCGATGCTGTCACAATCCGCCACTCGTGGGAAAATGGTTCAAGATTTGTGGCGCTGTTGACAATTGCCTCGAAGTGGCTGGGGCGATCGTCCGGGTGCATTTGTTCGTAGAGTAAAGCAGAGTTGTTTTTGACTTCCTCCGGCTCTAATTCTTGAATTTCTCGGCACATAGGACTGATATATTCCATCTTGACTGAGCCGTCGGGATGTTGCACGAATATGTAAAGTTCTCCGGGAACCGTGATCGCTAATTTGTGAAACAGAGCTTCGCTTTTTTGCAAGGCTAATTGTGCTTGTTTGCGATCGCCAATATCAATCCCAAATCCAAAAAGAAAGTCAAAATTGCCATTTTCATCCAAAACGGGCGTACCGTGCCACTCGACTAACAAACCCCGATCCGACTTGGTGACAATCCGGTGCTCATTAACCGTTTGCGGGCTGGCTTTGACGGCCTTAAAAATCGAGTGCAATCCGGCTCGATCGCCCTCGGGTACAAATATAGCTAAATAATCTTTGCCGATAACTTCTGCGGCAGTATAGCCCACAGCTTGCAGCATACAGTCATTCACCCGCAGGATTTTACCCTCACAGTCGATCGCCACAAAAAATATCGGAGAATTTTCGATAATCTTGAAGTTAAAGTCGCGCTCTTTGCGGATAATTTTTGTAGCTTGCTTGCGCTCCTCAATTTCGATTTCCAAGCGGGCATTGATTTCGGCTAACTCGGTTGTGCGCGAAGCTACTTCAATTTCCAGAGTCCGGTTGTAGTCAGCCAATATTTTTTCTGCTTGTTTGCGATCGGTGATATCTTGAAAAACAATAATCACATACAGGACATTGCCAAGAGCGTCAAACACCGGCATCGATCGCACTTGCAAAGGAATAATTTTCCCACCGAGGCGAATTTCCATATCTTCAACAATCATTGTTGCACCCCTCACAGCCCGTGCAAACGGGGACTTATCGATCGGGTACAGCCGATCGGTGCCTGCTACATAAAGCTGATAAGTTTCTGAGAGCCCTGCTGCCGTTGTACTTGGCATTGCCCTTTTGCCAGTGAGCTCTTCTCCCACCGAATTCATAAAAATAGTGCTACCTGTGGGAGTCAGGGCTGTGACTCCAACGGGCAAGCTTTCTAACAACTTGGCAAATTTTTCTTCACTAGACGCCAAAGCTTCAAAAGATTTTTTCAATTGAGCGGCCATTTCATTAAAAGACTGGGCTAATTTACCGACTTCATCCAGCCTGCTCACACCAACAGTGCGATCGAATTCTCCTTGGGCAATATCTTTAGCTGCTGCGTTGAGACGCAGCAGCGGCAGCGTTACCCACCTAGCTGTCAGAACTCCGGCAATGGTCGATAGCAGTAGCGCGGCCACACAAAGTACAATCGTATTGCGGGTATTTCTGTTAACTTGCCCCATGAAATCGGATTCGGGAACTGCGATCGCAATCAGCCAGTTCAAACCGTAACTATCAGAAAAAGGCACCACTGCCACAAAATAATCCTGCCCGTCTCGGTTAAATTTCAGTTGATGCTGCTGCTTAATCTCGCCAAAGCCCCCGAAGTATTCGTACAAATGCTTAGCTGCGGTACGAATAACAGGAGTTTGGCTGTCTAAAACATTCAGCCGCTCCGGCTGGTGCTTTCCCGACAACTTTCTAAAGGGTGATTCTTGACTCGAACTGGCAACCAGCAAGCCCGATCGTTCGATCGCGAAAATTTCCCCCGTTTTGCTAAACCTGAGGCGATGGAGATATTGCTGAATTTCCAAGATCGAAAAGTCTACCGCACTAACTCCCAGCAATTTACCATTGCGATCGCGAATCGGTTGACTCGCAGCAATAAACACAGTCCCCGGAGTAAAACCGGGGTAAATGCTCGTCCAAATTGGTTTGTTAGCTGCGACAGCTTCTTTGTACCAAGGGCGCTGGCGAGCATCGTAGGTTCCTGCTTCTACTTTTAATTGAACCGTGCGAGTTCCTCTGTTGTCTGTAGCGTAGTAAATGTTCTGAGAGTTGGTAGATTTGTTAGCGACGACAATTTGCAAGCTCTTGTCCTTAGGGTTGCGCCAAATGGCGAGACATTCTCCTGAGTTTTCAGAACCGAGGGACATCCACTGAATGCTTTTAAACGATTGCATTTGCTGCCAAAGGAACTTTTCTGCCCGAGGCTGGCGGCTTTCTAACTGTAAGTTTAATTCCTTGCGATCGATCGCTTCAGCGTTGAGTTGATTTACCCAGTGAGTATTTTCGAGAACACCACTCAGCTTTTCTTCAACTCTTTTCCCCGTCTCCCCGATCAATTTCTGGGCGAGCTCTTCGACTGCTCTTTGTCCGTTGCGAAAGGAAAAATATCCGACCATCCCGACTGCTGCGACGATTTGCACCACAAAAGAGCCGACTAGAACGCAGCGCAGAGGTATTTTTGTGGGTTGTCGGACAGTTTGAAAGGCGAATCGGGACAAAGGCATAGGCTGCTGACTAATTGCTCCCTAACACTCTAACTGTTTCGACCCATAATTTCACGTAGGGCGATCGAAGCTGCTTGCTTCGGTGTCAGTCGATTTTAGATTTTAGATTTTAGATTTTAGATTTGGGAATGAACGAGCTCGTGCTGGCGATCGCCAGCACGAGAGTTGCATCAGACAAGATTGGAAAAGTCACTCTCCAATCGGGAAATACATCTGCTTGTCCGTCAAACTTCATCCTGAAATCCCTCGAACCTGTTCCTTTTCCTTCTTCCCTCTTCGTTGTTCGGGTGCATCTGGTTTTGGAATAGGGCGAAGCATGACCGCATATAAGGAGGGAGCATCTCAATTTGGCATTTACAGTGCGAGCGTCCCCGCTCGCGTGCTTGTACAAACAAGCACGCGAGCGGGGACGCTCGCACTACGATAAAAAATGCTTCTTGCAAAACTGAGATGCTCCCTATAAGGAATGAGAATTAAATAACTTACAATTTTAATGATTGTGGGATGGGCGTCCCGCCCGTCTATAAGGGACGGGCGGGACGCCCATCCCACTTTTAAGAGTGTAAGTTATTAAATTTTCGTTCCTAAGTTATTAGTTATCATCTCATATTGACTCTTGTCATGCTTCGCCCCTACGGATATATTCGCCTTGCACAAGCCGCTGCACCCCGTTGTTCGAGCAACTGTCAACCGTCAACTATCAACTGTCAACTATCAACAGCTACGCGGAAAATCCCCCGCTTGTCCAAACGGATATAGCGAGGGGCGAGAATAGGTATTCTCAGAAAATATAAAGTAGTAGCACTGACTTTTATCGAGCCATTGCCATCTATAGAATCCATACTGTTTTAGGCGCACTGAAAAATTTCAGAACAAAATTTCAGAGCCCACTCTCTGCCAGCAGTCAATGCTTGAAGTCAAACCAACCCGTTCAAGCAAGAATTCAAAGCAAATTGTAAAGACCTAGGATACTTCTTCGCGATCGATTTGGCGCAGGTGAATGTGCTTGCGTCCCAGAGAAATTTCAAATTCATCTCCCGGCTGGAGTTCCATCTGCTTGGTGTAGGCAGCTCCAATCAGTAAGTTGCCGTTAGATTGAACGCTAATCCGATAGCTAGCCGAGCGTCCGCCACGTCCGTTGCCGTTTTGCTTCCCATCTAGCTGAATGCCTTCTGCATCAATCAGCGCATTCAGGAATTTCATCATGTTGACCCGTTCTACGCCGTTCTTGGTAACGGTATAGTAGCCACAGGCTCTAGCTTTTTCTTCCTTGGTCAGATTCTCTAGGTCTTTGACCTTTTTGATCAGATCTTCGCCTTCAAGGGGTTCGATATTTTTCTTTTTAGCCATTTACTGAGTCCTGAAATATTCAAGTGGTGTACGGATTTTTTCTCGGTTGGTTTTTGGTTTGACCAAGAAAGTTTAGCTTTATAGCCGGTCTTGACATACTCCCCCACCTAAAGGCGCTGGGATTCTGGGTTCAAACAGCGATTGCAGGTTCTTCACCTGTCTAACATCACCTCGCCCACAGGTTGATGCCCCAACCTGTTTGAGATTTTTTGAAATAAGAGAGTTGAGACCGGATTTTTATATCTCGCGAATCAACAAAGTCTACTCTATCATGAAAGCCGTCTTTTTAGGATGGGGCTTTAAACCCAATTGTTTGATAAAACTATATTACACCGATCGGCTCAATTGTTAACC
Organism: Microcoleus sp. PH2017_05_CCC_O_A; assembly: GCF_020738785.1. Classification (NCBI taxonomy): domain Bacteria; kingdom Bacillati; phylum Cyanobacteriota; class Cyanophyceae; order Oscillatoriales; family Microcoleaceae; genus Microcoleus; species Microcoleus sp. PH2017_05_CCC_O_A. The sequence goes on from NZ_JAEQCB010000012.1 coordinate 41,688, forward strand.
ACTATTGTCTAAATATTTTTAACAAGGTGGAGTCTTTCTTGAGGAGTAGCTGCCAGGAGCGTGCGAGCAATCTCTAAACTAGGTAGCATAAGCTATCAGCTATCAGCTAGCTGAATATTTGCCCCGCTCTTAAAATCCCATGAAGTTAACCACACGCGGACACTACAGTGTCAAAGCTCTACTGGATCTAAGTTTGCAACCTCGGTTCGGGCCGACATCGGTGAAATCGATTGCGAACCGACAGGAGTTACCCGCTCCATATCTAGAAAAATTGCTGATTGAAATGCGACGAGCCGGTTTAGTCCAATCTGTTCGGGGTTCCCAGGGAGGATATCAATTGGCTCGGGAGCCAGCTCAAATCTCTTTAGGACAAATCTTAGAGGCTGTAGGGGAAACTATTGAACCTTTACCTCGACATTCTCCTGACGCTACCCAACCAGAGGACTGGGTAACATTCAGTTTGTGGAACCGATTGCACAAAAAACTGGCCGAAGCGCTGTACAGTATTTCCCTCGAAGACTTATACTATGATGTCCGCAGTTGGCAAGCTGCTCTCGGAGAAGAAACTAGCTTTATCATTTAGATGGTAAGTTCATTCATTCGATCGCCAACTCACATGGACGCAACACTTGTTACCTACTCTGGTGGCACACGTTGCGGTGCTGTCCGCTTCACAGTCACGGTTGACAAACACTCGTCATCTGACTGCAACTGCTCTATCTGTAAAAAGAAAGGATTTTTGCACCTGATTGTGCCGCCCGAACGTTTTACCTTGCTCTGCGGGGAAGATGTTTTGACAACCTATACATTTAATACAGGCACTGCTAAACATACTTTCTGCCGGATTTGTGGGATTCACTCGTTCTATCGTCCCCGATCGCATCCCGATCAATTCGATGTCAACGTCCGCTGTCTTGACGACTATGCCGTTTCCCAATTTCAGATTCTACCCTTTGACGGTGTTAATTGGGAACAGAACGTACACGAACTGCACGACGAAAGTCATCTCAGCAGTTAAAATCGGCTCTAAAAAATCACACTCCGCTCGATGTAGCTGCTGTTTTAACTGCTGCTACCCGATCGCTCACTAGCGATCGAAGGGACTATCATGTTGAACACCATATATAATAATGCCGGATGAATTTACTGTTTTGATTTTAGCTGCGGTATTGGATTATTCGATCGGCGATCCTTGGGGTTGGCCGCATCCCGTGCAGGCGATGGGTTGGGCGATCGACCGCTATACTCGATTTGTCTTTAATATATGGAACAATCCCGCAGACAAAATGCCTCTCTCTGGCGATCGTCCCCCAGGCGAGCGGCACCAACTGCTGCTACGATGTGCTGGTACAATACTAGCGATCGGGCTGATTATAGGCAGTTATACTGTCAGTTGGTCGATCGTCCTTGCTGCTAGTTGGGTGCATCCTGTTTTAGGCATTGCCCTACAAACCATTTTGCTGGCTAGCTGTTTTGCCGGTCGCAGTTTGAGGGCGGCTGCTGAAGACGTGCTAGCGCCTTTAAAGGTTGGAGATTTAGTCAAGGCGCGAGAAAGGTTGAGCCTTTACGTCGGTCGGGATACCGAAAACTTATCTGAGCCAGAAATTCTGCGAGCATTGTTAGAAACTGTAACAGAGAATGCAGTAGATGGCGTGAGTGCCCCGCTATTTTATGGATTAGTTGGGTTCGCTCTGCCGCATCTATTATTAACTGTTATCGATCGACCGATCGCTCCTGACTCGATGTGGGATCTGGCGATAGTTCCCTGTGCGATCGCCTACAAAGCAGCTAGCACATTAGATTCTACCGTCGGCTACAAAGAAGCACCATACACAGATTTAGGATGGTTTAGCGCCAAACTAGAAGACGTGCTGACATGGATTCCTTGTCGGCTAACAGTGATTACTTTAGCCCTGATATCTGGCAAACCGATCTACGTTTGGCAGATTTGTCAGAGAGATGCTGTTAAAGATGCCAGTCCCAATTCCGGTTGGAGCGAGTGCGCCTACGCCGCCATCTTGGGAGTACAACTGGGAGGTACAAATTCCTATCGGGGAGTTATCAAACACAAACCGCTGTTAGGCGAGTCGATTCGTGCGATCGCACCGCAGCAAATTGACCAAGCATTGCAATTAACTCGGTATTGCTTTCTGATTTGGTTGGGACTATCATTGCTTGTTTATACTTTATTATGTTTTGTTCCCTAACAATGGGCCTGACCCGCAGACAGATACAGCCCTCCGACAGGAGTCTGGAAGGGGAGTATCTTAGTTTTGCATTTATAGTGCGAGCGGTATAATACTCGCGAGCGGGGACAGCACTATAATAAAAGATGCTTTTTTCAAAAATGAGATGCTCCCTCTGGAAGAGCCAAACAAGTTTCGACGTTAGTAGTTCTACTCCCAGATTCAACTGTCAAGTCAATCTAAAATCTAAAATCGTTCGACGCTGACACTAACGCCGAAGTCTCACATCTAATAATTGTTCCAACCCTGAGATTAATTTGTCCAGTCAATCTAAAATCTAAAATCTAAAATCTAAAATTGTTCGATTCGCCAACAGCCAACCATTAGCTCGCAGCCAGCAATGACTAAAATTATTAAGATTTTATCCCCGGATGAAGTGAGGCGCACTCTCACCCGCGTCGCTTCCCAGATTGTCGAAAAATCAGGAGCTCCTTCGGACTTAGTGCTGTTGGGGATTCATACTAGAGGAGTGCCTTTAGCTCAAATGTTGGCAGCTCAAATTGAAGTCCTCGAACAAGTCAAAGTATGCGTGGGTGCTTTGGATATTACGTTTTACCGAGATGACTTGGATCGAGTTGCGATGCGGACACCTGCTAAAACAGAAATTCCTTTCGATTTGACCGGCAAAACGGTGGTGTTGGTAGATGACGTTATATACAAAGGTAGAACAATTCGAGCGGCTTTGAATGCGGTAAACGATTACGGGCGGCCGGAGAAAATTTGGTTGGCGGTATTAGTCGATCGCGGCCACCGAGAAGTACCGATTCAGCCGGATTTTACGGGTAAAAAGTTGCCGACAGCCAAGGAAGAACAAGTTAAGGTTTATGTTCAAGAACTTGACGGGCGCGACGGAGTGGAATTGATTAAGGGTTGATGTCGCTCGTTAGCCTCGAAACATCCGGGACACAACTGACTTAGGTACGTAGTTGCGCTTTAGCGCTCTTTGCTTCATGAAAGAGCGCTGAAGCGCAACTACGTACCTTAACGGCAGAAACAGATTCTCAGTTTTTCCAATCAGTAGTATAGACAAGAGCGCCCAAGCGCAACTACGTACCTTAAAATCGGCAGTGCAGGAGTTGAACCTGCCTGGGGCGAATTATGAGTTCGCTGCCTAAACCGCTCGGCCAACTGCCGTTAGATCGACTTATGTCGATCCAACTCAAAAGTAGTATAACATAATTTCCCAGTCCGTGCTAGAACTAGAGAACAAAAATCAAAATCTTTTAGATCTGCCGAACCCGCGATCGCCTGCATCACCTCTGTGCTGGAGTCGATCGACCGGAATTAGCAGTTTCTACGACTTGGAATCAACTTATAGGCAATGGCAGTCAACAACCCACCGTTAAATCGGAGTACCGACTATAACGGGGGCTTGAAACATAGCCCTAGTTGACCAGACTCAGGCAGTAATGCCTGCGTTAGTGGCAAGGCGTTTAACTAATACGAGTTGGAAGTCCCGCACTCTATCCGTTTACAGGATGAGTGACGGGATGAAAACGAGCACCAAACAAATTGAGCGATAGCGAATCCATGATAGGCTCGAACTAAGCGGGGATGATAAGAGTAGCCGTGGTGGGCGAACTTTCCGTTGTATAAAGGCTAGACACCACCTATCAGTTTCTGACTGGTAGCCCCAATATCCAGCTAAGCCGTAAAAGAGCTGATGGATGGGTGAAAAAATCAACAATTCTACTCCTTGGGACACAGGGAGTCTGCCGGAAAAGATAAGTAATTATCTTGCTAGTGAGTACCACATAAAGGTGAGTAAAACCTACGGAGGGAGGATAAGACCAGCTTAGAGAGGGCTGCGAATAAGGCTCTCCCGTTGAAAGAGGAAGCCCGCACTCTATTTGTTTACAAAATGAGTGTCGGGTATGTCACGTTCTTACCTACGGATGCGTAGCTAGTCCGTAGCTCTAAAACTCTTAGGTTAAACAGTCATTTGGGAGACAGTGCCAAGCGAGAAAGTACCGACCACTAACTTTGTCGAAGCTAACATTACCGGAGCAATCCGAGAGGGAGCAATCCCCAAATTAAACGCCCCACTGAGGCGGGTAAGCGAAAGAACAATATCAGCAGCCTCTATCCTGTAATGTCAGCAGGTATGCCAGGGAGAATAACCACTTTTGAGGCGCAACGGTTTCCTTTTATGGAGATACATAATAATGCAGTATAGACCCTGGCCTCCCTTTCCTCTCACCGCCAAGCCGAGTATAGTTATGACGGGAGTCTCTAGGGAGGAAGAAAGGTGAATTCGACGGTAGTGCTGACTCTTATTCTGCTAACTCTAATGTTTGGAGCAGGTGTGACGAGTTCTGTTTGGGGATTTACTATAGGTCGCGAAGCGTTGAAAGGAACGACTCAACCTGATGTTCGCCCCAGCAACAATGCTGGAAGCGGCAAGCAGGGAGCTGCGGCTAGCAAAGACCAAGTGAGCATTTTGAAAGAAAAAGACATTCTCAAAACCGTCAAAGCGCGGGTAGAAGGTCGCGATCCTGACAAAAAAACAGCCGCGACAAATACTAAAGCAGACAAGGCAAGCTCTAAACCTGCCACAGCCAAAAAACCGGCTGCGGCAAATGCCAGTGCCAAGTTTCCCCTGAACAGTCGCGACGGGGGAGTAACTCTGGAAGTGAGCGCCGCCAGCCAGCGCAGCAACTCGATGCTGCTAGACGTGAGCATGAAAAACGAAGGTTCCCAAGCTGTGAGGTTTCTCTACAGTTTCTTGAACGTCACTGACAATCAAGGGCGGGCTCTTTCGGCGACTGCTGAGGATTTGCCGGCGGAACTTCCACCCAACGGGCAGGTGTATTACGGTACGGTGAGTATTCCTACAGCTTTGCTGGAAAATGCTAAGGAAGTTTCGCTGACGCTGACAGATTATCCAGGCCAAAAATTACAGTTGCAAATATCTGGCATTCCAGTGGCAAAGTAATTATTGGATTTGGGATTTGGAATGGCTGATGAATTAAGTGTTTGGAGCACGGGCTTACATTTGCATTATTTTCGGACAATGGTATGAGACAAAAGGAGACCAAACCTCCAGACTGTTGACATAAAGTAAATAATTTCCTAGAAATTCCTAGTAAATCATTGTAAAAGCTGGCACTATGGATTGAAAACAAAAATACCACCTAGCGATGACAAAATATGTCACACCGCGAAAAGCTTGCAAAATCCTGCAAGTCTCAGATAAAACCCTTAGAAACTGGGAACTTGTCGGCAAAATATCAGCAATCAGAACCCCATCCAACCAGCGACGCTACGACATCGACAGCGTTCTCGGAGGCAGACACGACCGAATTACAGCCATCTACGCCAGGGTTAGCAGCTATAAACAGCGAGAAGACCTCTACAGACAAGTCAGCTACCTCCAAAGTATCTACCTGCAAGCCAAGGTCTTCAAAGACATCGGAAGCGGACTCAAATTCAAAAGAAAAGCGCTGCTTGCCCTTTTGGGACAAGTCATGTCGGGAGATATCTCAGCAGTTGTGGTCGGACATCAAGACAGACTCGCAAGGTTCGGTGGTGAGCTCATCAAATGGATCTGCGAACAAAACAATTGCCAACTCATGGTTCTCAGCAGAAACGAGTTGTCTTGTGAACGAGAAATGGTTGAAGACATCCTTGCTATCATCCACGTCTTTAGCAGCCGACTCTACGGTCTGGGAAAATACAAATCTGCTATCAAAGAAGATTCGAGTTTACCCGGAAGCCAAGCTAGCAGCAAAATGGAGGACTTGGATTGCGGCAAGTAGGTGGTGTTACAACCAAGCAATTGCTATTCTTAAGGACGAAAAAATAGGCAAGTATGATTTAAGAAAAAAGATAATGGATTCGGCTCCCGACTGGGTTTGCGAACAACCTTACAACCCGCGACAGATGGCAGTGTTTCAAGCTTTTGAAGCACACAAAGCTGCTAAAAAGGCAAAAGGAACGGCAAAATTTAGAAGCCGTTTAGACACATCTCAAACTATCCGATTTCAAACATCTAACTGGAAGTTCGGGGCTTTTTACCCGCTTGCTACTAAAGGGCTAACCTTTAAAGCGTCCGAACCAATCGTTGAGGTAATGCAACACGAGCCAACACTCAGTTTGATCGACAGGCAGTGGTTTATCTGCTATGTGATTGACGAACCAAAAATAAAGCCGATCGATAGTGATTTAGCTGTCGCACTGGATCCAGGTGTTAGGACTTTTGTTACTGGTTTTGACGGCAGTGACTTTATCGAAATAGGAAAAAACGATATTGGTCGCATCTATCGGCTAGCAAGACATCTAGACAAATTAATGTCCCGCATTGGACTAAGTAAAGGGAGGCAATTCAAGCGACTGAGGTATTGCTTGCGGAAATCGGCAGCAAAAATTAGAATCAAAATCAAGAACTTAGTTAATGAACTGCACAAAAAAGCTGCAAAATATTTTGCAGCCAAGTACAAACTAATTTTCTTGCCAACCTTTGAAACACAGCAAATGGTTAAGAAAGGTAGGCGTAGGTTGGCGACTAAAACTGCTAGAGCGATGGTCACGTTGAGCCATTATCGTTTTAAGCAAATGTTGAAGCATCAAGCCACCAAACATGGTGGTGTTGTAGTAGACGTAACAGAAGAGTACACATCGAAAACTTGCTCAAAATGTGGGCATATCCACGCTAAATTGGGTGGAGCTAAAATCTTTAAATGTCCAGAATGCGGACACACTCTGGACAGGGATAAAAATGGCGCTTTCAATATTTTGTTGAAAGCTTTGAGAGATACCTCCCTGACAGGAGAGCTTGCTGCTTTTTCTGTTTTGCCATACACGGCTATTCTGGGCTTAGTCCGGGATTTACCGGGTTAAATGTATCTGATTCTCAGGTTCGATCGAGAAAGTTGTTCTAGGGAGAATTGTGTCACTTTTAGGGGCTAGAGTTCAGGAGATAGCTGATTTACCTGCGATGAGTTGGGCAGAGGTGCTGTCGCGGTTGCTGTCAGTGCTGCTGCTGATTGCGATCAATGCTTTTTTCGTGACGGCTGAGTTTTCGATGGTGACGGTACGCCGATCGCGCATCAATCAATTAGTCGAGGCCGGCGATGTTCCGGCGATAACTGTTCAATCTTTGATACACAGTATCGAGCGATTGCTCTCGACAATGCAGTTGGGAATCACTCTTTCTAGTTTAGCTCTCGGCTGGATTGGAGAAGATACGATCGCCGTTCTGATCCGAATGTCGATCGGCTATTTGCCGCTACCAATCTATATCAAATCGGCGATCGCCCATTCTGCCAGCATCTCAATAGTAACTTTTTTCCTGCTAGCTTACCTGCAAATCGTACTCGGCGAAATCCTGCCCAAATCTGTAGCCTTAGTTTATTCCGAACAGCTAGCCAGAAGTTTAGGGCCTCCGAGTTTATTGATTTCCCGCTTGTTCAATCCCTTTGTGTCGTTTCTCAATCAATCCACGCGATCGCTATTGCAGCTTGCGGGAATCGAATACGAGCGCACGCACCAGCCAGTTACGCCCCAAGAACTGCAATTAATTATAGCGACTTCCAGCGAATCAAGCGGGTTGGAAGCAGAAGAGCGAGAATTGCTGAATAACGTGTTTGAATTTGGCGAAGTTTGCGTAGAAGAAGTGATGGTACCCAGGCCCAGCATTGTGGCACTTCCCAAGACGGCTACGTTTCAAACTTTGCTTTCGGAAATGGCGATTTCCAACCATTCCCGCTATCCCGTCACGGGAGATTCTTTAGACGATATTATCGGGATTATTGGCTTCAAACAACTGGCGAAACCCTTAGCTGAAGGTTTGCTATCTCCCGACACCCCAATCGTAACTTGGATTAGTGCGGTGAGATTTGTGCCGGAAATGATGCTGCTGGGGGAATTACTGCCTTTGATGCAGGGTTCGTCGGAAGAAATTGCGATCGTCGTCGATGAATTTGGCGGCATTTCCGGCTTGGTGACGCTGAGGGATTTGATCGCTGAAATTATCGGCCGCACTTACGAGTCGCCCGACAGCAAAGAAATAGCTTTGCAAGTATTGGACGATCGCACTTTTTTAGCGCAAGCGCAGTTAAATGTAGATGATGTCAATCAAATATTGAATTTGGACTTGCAGGTGACAGACGAATATCAGACAATCGGAGGTTTTCTGAGTTATCAGTTGCAAAGAATGCCGGCGGTTGGGGAAGTTTGGCGCTGCGAAAATGCGGAACTTACAGTAGTTTCTGTGTGCGGGCCGCGGTTGGATCAGATTCAAATTCAGTTGTTGAGTGCGACGGCGGGCGATCGAGTTTTGGGTGAAGTTGCAGCGGCGGGCGGGGAAGTTGGGGGAAAAGGGCGATCGAATGGCGGTTTGAGAGGTGCGGCGAAGTTTTCTAGTTAATACCAATTAAAAAAATAAATGCAACAATATTGGTAGGGTGTGTCGCCAGAAAGCTTACCTTAAAAGAGATGAACAATCAGCTATGGCGACGCACCACCGACAAGATTTCAGCAAACAAACTCAACCTCAATTATTGTACAATACCGTTTACTTAAGACCGCCCTGGGGGTAAAACCCTCTGAAAAATAGATACGGAGATTGCTTCGTTCCTCTCTTCGGACTATATTAAGTAAACCGTATTGAATTATTGTAGAAACATTTTTTTGAATTGGTATTATATTTGGATTTTGATGGGGAGGACGATCGCAAATATGTCGATCGGCTTTTAGTCTGATTAAATGCAAAACGAAATTCAAAATAAACAGGACAATAACTAATGTTGGAGGAACAAGCTAAAGTCCTTTAATATCAAGCTTTGTGCTGTTCGTAAGAGTTTTTGCGGTATCAAGCATTCGGGAAAACTTCCTCTGAAAACATACGGCGCAGAATCTCATAGAAGGGTTCACAATACTGCGCTTGTTCGGGTGACAGACAAGCCCCAATCTCCTTACGAAGTAGGTGAGTCATCTGGCTGACGAGCTCCCAACTGACATTCAGTCGAGGGTAAATCATCACGCACAGGGGAAATAGTTCCGTTTCTAGCGCGTGCAAATTGCCTTCGAGCAAACAAACCCACATATAAACCTGAAACATCTCGACATCACGAACACTTGATGTACGGATACGTTCACTGTTAAGGGGCCCAGAATAACAGCGATAGCGTGGGTACAGTTGATTCACTCGATCGACTACCCGTTCAGCAATATAGCTCATCTTCGACATCAGCAGGCGAACAGATTGCACCGGAATCGCATTCGGTGGATGCTTTGCAGCAGCTTGGTATGCGCGTTGCAGTGGCATATATAAATGATCGTCTAGCATCTTGACGTAGTTACCAAAATTTTCCTGTTCTCCCTCAGGGAGCAAGTCCATCAACTGCGTTCCCGTGTAGTGATATTGCATCGCCACAAAGCCAATCACGCGGGGATCAATTGCTGTAACGTGCTGTCGGACTTGTCCGAGAACTGGGCTCACCTTGTTAACTATACGATAGGGCGACAATTGCTCGCTATATGCTTCGATCGCAAACTTATAAACTTGATGAATACCACCAGAAATATACCAAGGATCGATCAGATCCGTATCTATACCGTGTTCAATTAACGTTTCTGCCAATAGGTAGTCAGTTTTTGTCCAGGATTTTGCACTCACAGAACGCAGCGATGTCAACATTTGTTTTGCCATACTGATACGCCGTCGTTCGATAAATTTATCCTCACCCACAACCGCAGGGGTACCGCTTTTCATCTGTTGTAGATACTTTTGCGCGAAGGAAACAGATAAGTCTACCGATGGTGATAGCGGATCGAATGATATGGAGCTGAGCAAAGAAGGATGAGTAGTCATTGATTTAGTATTTATTCTGTCAAGGTTAGATGCTGATGGTTTTTCAGTCACACATTCATTTTTTGCGAGAGACAATTGTGCGAATGCCGGAGTAGATTTAATCTAGAATTTGGTAGCAAATGATGGCGATAATAGCGATCGCTATTGTTTGTTGAAGCATTCGATCTTAACTATAATCTCCTAAAACTCCAGGATTCAATCGTATAAATACTGATAAATATAATAAACTTCGCAGCCATTTCCGAGTCAATACCGTACTTGTAGGTAGACTTTCAAATTAAATAGTTGGCTGACTTTGTGCAACGCCTATATACCACGCTGGTAAGGTCAAAAAACGGCACTTGTCGCTGGAACCGAACTCCTTAGCCGAAATACCGAAGCTAGAGACTGTTATTGTTCAAAATTAGCCTAAAATTGCCTGATTTAACGATCGTGCTAGACAGTGCTGGCTGTATGTACCCAGCGGGTGCATCTGGTTTTTGAAGCCTGAAGAAGCATGACCGCATATAAGTTATTAGTTATCATCCGATATTGACGGAGGTCATGCTTCGCCCCTACAAACATATTTGCCCAAGTGACATGCACCCTACCCAGCACTGTTCGGCGGAATAAATTTAAATTGCACAAAAAGCAGGAAATCGCTATTTTGCTTGAGATTTTTTCATATTTCAAGCAAAGAAAATTGATCGAGAGCTTGATTTCAAAATCAAAACCCTTAAACTTGACGAGACTCGCGGTGTTCAAAATCAATCTATCTGCATTGCCAACCCTACAAATTGGTTAATTTCAGTGAGTTAAACAATCAATTAGTGCGGATTGAAAGGGTGCATCTGGCGCAAGGCAAATATATCCGTAGGGGCGAAGCATGACCGTAGAAAATAGGAGATTATAACTAATAACTTATATGCGGTCATGCTTCGCCCTCTTCAAAACTCAGATGCTCCCTTGCAAACCTGCAATATTAAGCGTAAGGCACCGGATCTTTTAATCCTAATTCGTCAAAAGCAGCCAGCCGCAGCCGACAAGAATCGCAAACGCCGCAGGCTTTTTCCCCGCCTGAATAACAAGACCAAGTTTGTGTCCAAGGCACTCCCAACTTGTTGCCCAATTGAATAATTTCGGTTTTTTTAAGTTCTATCAAAGGTGTGAAAATCTTAATAGCTTCTCCTTCCCTTCCCTGCTTGGTTCCCAACCGAAATACTTCCTGCATGGCTTGGATGTAATCGAGGCGGCAGTCGGGATAGCCGGAATAATCTAAAGCGTTGACACCGATGTAAATTCGCTGAGCTCCTAGGGTTTCGGCGTAGGCGAGGGCAAAGCTGAGAAAAATGGTATTTCTAGCTGGAACGTAGGTAACGGGGATGTTTTGCGACATTTCTGCCAGATTGCGATCGATCGGCAATTCTATCTGATTGTCTGTCAAAGCCGAACCGCCCCACTGCGTCAAGTCAAAGTTTACCACCTGATGCACCTTAACCTGTGCTGAAAGTGCGATCGCCCGTGCTGATTCTAACTCTCGCCGGTGTCTTTGCTTGTAGTCAAAGGATATCGCATAACATTCGCAGCCGTCGGCTTTGGCTTGATACAAAACTGTTGAGGAATCCAGCCCTCCCGACAATAAAATAACTGCTTTCACTTAAAACATCCTCGATTGCATCAGGTTTTATATTTATATCAAATCTGTTGTCACTTGACAAGATAGGACGTACGGTTGAAACCGCGCCTACAAAAACGTAGGCGTTAGCCTTCCCGAAGGGTAGTCAGCCGGACGCCGACTGAAGAAGATAAAATAATTTTAACCGCATAAGACGGCGGTTGAAACCGCGTCTACAAAAACGAAGTCCGCCTCTGCGGACTGAAGAAGATAAAATAATTTTAACCGCCGAGTCTTCTTCAACCCGCGGAGGCGGGTTTTGTTTGTATAGAAGCGGTTTCAACCGCCGAGTTTTCATGCAACAAATCGTCTAGTTCCCGGTAATCCGGCAAAGTTGTATCAATTGCTCTACCCTGCCGCAAAACTGTGCGATCGCGCTGCGATCTAGATAACAATTCGCTAAAATTCCGCGCCTTAAACAAAATCAAATCTGTGGGTAAACCAACTCCGATTCGTCCCAAATTCGGCAATCCCATTAAGTCGGCTGCTGTGGTTGTGACTGTGCGCGGCCAATTTTCCCAAGGCCGATCTAAATGGGCGATACGGGCTGCCATATTCAAGACTTCCAAAACATCGTGATCGCCAAATCCGTAAAACGGATCGCGACAATTGTCGCTAGCAACTGCGACGGGAATTCCTGCTGCTTTTAGTTCATGCAAGACAGTCACTCCGCGCCACCTCGGTGTACGCCCAGATTGTTTGGAATAGGAGAAAGCACGACTTTTCTACCTTCCAGCCATTATGCCTGTACTTTCTAGACACTTTCTATTTGCTTAACGTATTTGCGTCATTACAGCCGTTGAGACAGCTTACTTGTAAGCCCGCAG
>NZ_JAEQCB010000110.1:0-16383 GCF_020738785.1 Microcoleus sp. PH2017_05_CCC_O_A
ATCGAGAAGCTGGAGAAACAAATATGGCACAGGCACAACGGCTCGCTGGCTATGGTCTAGACGTTTTGAAGAAGCTGTTTAGAATGAAATAGCCCTGCTCACTCCATAACGATAGTTCCCTACTAACTAGCACTCCTAAAAAAGACTCAAGCTCAAACACAGATAAAAAAGTAGACCCGCTCACCGGCGACACCGCAACTGCTAAATCTCAAGAGTTATTACCATCAAAAACCGTACCAGCCGACACATCACCCGCAGATAGCCTCACAAATCCCGGTTCTTCAAACAGCAGCTCAGCAAATCCAACCCCACCAGTTACCGTACCATCCAACAAAAATGAAGAACTAACCAAACCAATACCGAACAATATTACCGACCAAAATGCCAACTTCGACTTAAACGCCTTCAAAGTAGAGCAAACAGGTAAAGTCAGCATAGAATACAAATACGACGGAGGCTGGTATCAAGGACAGCTAGCCATCGTCAGCCTACGAGGAATGGACAAATTTGTTCCAGGTTCCGAAGCATTTATCAAAGAAGCAGCCCGACGCGCCTTAAGCAACTCCCCATCCGGTTACATCGCAATTTCTGACAATTCAGAAGGAGCGTATTACTCCAATCCCACAGGTGAAAACTTCAACTCAGGAGCCTACCTCGGCACAAAAACATTTGCCATGACACCAGGAGACGATTTTTGTTTCCTCCTAGTACCCAACGGCACAGTACAGCAAGTATACGACAATCCCACAATTGCCGGCGACAAACGACCCCTATTTTCAATCTTTACAACCAACCCCAACGACGGCTTTAATATCGGTCAAATTGCTGACATTACAGGAGAAGGAAAACTCTTTGTCATGGAAGACATGGGGGTAAGTCAAGGCAGCGACCGCGATTACAACGATATCATATTTAAAATAACAGGCGCTACATCCAAAATCGCACCCCTGAGTCGATTCATTAATTCTGAACAGCAAAGCAGCCACTCGGAGCTAGCTAAAAAATTGATGGGTTCTGCTTCCACAGCAGAGACTAAAACCGACTCGGTAATTGATACGAAGCCCAAAGACACCTCGAAAACTGATTCAGTAATTGATACAAAGCCCAAAGACACCTCGAAAACCGATCCAGTAATTGATACAACGTCTGAAGACACCTCGAAAACCGACTCACTAATTGAGACGGCACCCAAAGACACCTCAAAAACCGACTCGGTAATTGCTAATCCGCCTAAAGACTTGCCAAAAACCGACTCAGTAATTGCCACAACGTCTGAAGAATCGCCGAAAACTGACTCACTAATTACTGAATCAAACAAGGAATCATCTCCAAAAACAGAACCAATAGGTGCTGATGCAGGCAAACCGAAGACAGAATCAATAATCAGCTCTGACACTTCCAAATTGCATAAAACAGAATTAACACCTGATGTTGATGCCCAAAAACCTCAGACAGCATCAATAGTAGACAATTCAGGCAGCAAAGAACCGTCAAAAGCAGAATCATTACCATCAAGTATTGGTATATCTGACAGCAGCCCAACGCAAATAAAAGAACCTACGGCTGTTTCAGGTTTAGAAGAAAAACCGCAAGAAAAAACAGAACTAGCACCTTCTAGCCCAACCGTTATTAGTGTTGGCACTGCCGAGACAACTAAGCCCTCTCAAGAGAAGATTGAGCAGACTTTTGCCGAGCCAACAATACCAAATAAAAGTGCAAATTCATCAGAAATATCTGAGTCAGTTCCAACAACAGATTCAGCAAAAACGATTATTGCTAGTCCCAATTTTCCCTCAATCGGCAGCACTCCTTATGAACAACAATCATCAAATGTTGCAGTTGTCAATCAAACCAAGTCAGACAAAGAATCTCAAACTGCTGTTCCTTCAGATAAGCTAGGCTCAGACAAACAACCCCCAAATGTTGCAGTTAAGGGTGCAACTAACTCAAACGATAAATCTCAAACTACCGTTAGTTCAGACAAATTAGCTGCGGAAAAACCATCGGCAAATCTCGCGATTGTCCCAACAAACAACTCCGATAAACAACCCTCATTTTCCCCTGCTCAGCCTTTAACTCTTCCAACGAACGCTAACACAAAAATTGGTGCATCTGAAATCACACCTGTCGCAATACCAACAAATACAACATCAAGGGAAACTACTGAGGTTCCGACAACCACAATAGCAGAAATCACTGAGGTTCCGACAACCACAATAGCATTAGAAAACGGAGATACTTCTACAATCAATGTTGATGTTAATCCAATTATAAAACAGCCAGTTGGTACCGACTTGAATGTTACCAAACCAGCAACTGGTGAAGGGAGCCAAACCAATGCAGTTGGAACTTTAAGGATCGAACAATCTACAGCAGAAGCTGACTCAATTGTAATTGATACCGCTTCCCAACAAATCGAACAATCTCTGCTGCAAACAGACTCGCCCATTCCCAGAATTCTCGAACAACAGCCACAACAAACAGACTCCATAACTGGCGATGTTGGCGGGCAATTGCTAAGCAGCAATACAGAATTTCTCGCTTCAAGCGTTGCCAAACAATTGTCTCCAGAAACAGACTTCTTAGCTGGCGTCTCTGCTGTCGATACACTTAAAGACATCGCTGTCACCTTCACACCAGAAGCAGTTGAAACTCCAAGCGATGAATTGCTGCCTTCAAAATCCGCTGCAACTCCAAGCGATGAATTGCTGTTAGTAGAAAAACCCACTCAATTTGCCGACAGCATAAGTGAAAGTCAACCTGCTGCGATACAGCGTACCAGCAACTCCGCAACTTTGCTCTCAATTGCAGTAACAGCTAATTCGCAAACACCAGGCACATTTATCGTAGGCGCAACAGGATTAGTCAAGTTTGACTATACATTTGACGGCGGTTACTATGAGGGAGAATTAGGCATTTTCAGCCTAACCGGCATGGAAGCATTCATCCCCGGTACTCCTGAATTCACTGCCGAAGCAGCCAGGAGAGTTCTAACCAATTCAACATTAGGACACGTTGTAATCCACGACTCTACAGAAGGGGCAAAATTCACCGGTGCGATGCCGTCCGAATCCGATTTCGGTGCGGGACAATATCAAGGCATCAAAACCTTCAACATGACACCGGGAGACAGCTTCGCGGTGATGCTCGTACCTAGCGGCGGCGTGCAGCTAGCCTACCAACACCCGTGGCTGGGAGACATATTCCCCGAACACCGTCCTTTACTCTCCATTGGATCTGCCAATCCCAACAATACATCTTACCTGCTCCCAATAGCCGACATTACAGGGAACGGCAACGCTTTTGCCCTCGAAGATATGTGGGCAGGTTCTGCCACAGACGGCGACTACAATGACGTAATCTTTAAAATCAGTGGCGCTACAGGCAGCGCGCCCAGTCTCGATACGCTTATCAACCCCAACAGGGAGTGGCGCAATACAACTTTGGGGCAGCAATTACTCGATGATTTCAATAACTCCAACTCAAACAACAATCCGCCTGTTGTATCGCCGACAAGCGCTCGGACTTATACAGAATTAGAGACAACTATTTCATTAGACAATCTTGCCACAGATGCAGAGGGCGACCCTCTGACAATTAGCGTCCTCAATCCAGTAAACGGCACTGTAATTTTCAATCCCTTAACTAACAAAGCATCCTTTAAACCAGCAACCGGTTTCTCTGGAATTGCCAGCTTTGATTTCCTTGCCAGCGACGCTTTTGGGAGTTCTAGTCCAGCGCGGGTGAGTATCAATGTCAGCGACGTTCCGCTGCTGAATTTGGATTTTGTGAAGCGAAATCCGATCCTCAATGCAGGAGAAAATACGGAATTAGTTGTGCTGGGAGATTTTGCCGACCAAAAAGGTGTAGTGCTCCCAGATTCTTATCTAACTTACACTTCAATAAATCCAGAAGTAGCACCAATTGATCCAACGGGGAAAGTGACAGGTTTAACCAACGGTACTTCAGTTTTGAGCGCAAGTCGAAATAACTTGCAAGCAGTGACCCCAATTCGGATTGGGACGATGCCAGCACCGACAACAGACGCTCAACTGCATCAGATACTAGCCGAAATGTACGGACTAGACCCATACCCAGATGCCGTCTCCCTGACACCAGGTTCAACGCGGAAACTGTCCCTCGGCTTAAACTCCAATTTCACCGAAGCCAACCTAACCGCAGCCAGCACAGGTACACGCTACTTTAGCAACAACAGCAACATCCTCAACGTCAGTCCCGACGGCACCATTACAGCAGTAGGCCTTGGCGATGCCACCGTCACAGCCATTCACGGCACCGCATCCGCCACCATTCCAGTTCGAGTCGAAGCACCGAAAATCGGCACAACCGCCTTGGGAACCGACGGTGGCATCATCAACTCAAGCGACGGAACCCTAGCAGTCATGATACCTCCGGGCGCTCTCAAACAGAATGCAACCGTCAGCATTGCCCCAGTCAACCAACAAAACTTGTCCCTACCGCTACCACCGGGATTTGAATTTGCAGGAGCCTTCAACTTAAACTTTAGCGATAACTCCCTGAATATACCCGCCCAGTTAGCAATACCAGCACCAGCCGGATTAGCACCAGGAACTGTGGCATACTTCCTGCGAAAAGGAGCAATTCCTGACGCAACCGGCACTTGGAATCCGATTTGGCTGCAAGAAGAATCAGGCATAGTCGGAGATGACGGCAACATTCGCACCCAGTCTCCTCCCTATCCAGGTGTGGTCAGACCGGGCGAATACGCAGTAGTCTACTCCAGTCCGACAGGCAGCGCTACCTTAGTCAAAGGTCAGCTTACCCTCAACTACAACTTCCCCCTAGCATTTTTTGGCATCATTGACCCCCAGGGAAACATCGGCCAGCTAATCGACCCGGACAAATTCGTTACCACCCCAGCCTTTACAGTAACTCGCGACATATCTTCAGTACAGGTAGTAGCAATCCCCAAGGTGGGACTGCCCGTAGTCACAGAGGTGGGCGTGCAGCGAAACGACGACGGCACCGCCACTTTCAAGGCAGCTTTGAATATGCCAGCCCCAACTACCTCTGACCCCACAACACCTCCTGTCCTCCAAAAAGCTGAACTGAAATTCAAGGATGAGAACAACCAGCAATTTGAGAACAATGAGCCCCTCTTATTTCTGACCGGGGGCAACATTTTAGTCAACAACGCCAGCGACTCCAAAGGCAGTAAGTTTGAAGATTTGACAGTTAAATTCTATGCAGGCAACTCTATGTATGAGGGCACTGTAGTACCGACACGCAGCCGCTCTCTTGGGGGCAATCAGTATGAAGTAGCAGTTAAAGTGCCTGATACAGTAGTGCTGGGCGCTTCAGGCGTCGTGCTGGAGAGGAAGCAGAACCAGATCGTCGAGCAAAAAGGCGTTACACCAGTATACAAAGAAATCCAGTACAACAGCAATCCAATTCGGCTGCCACAGGGGGCAGAGTACGTTTTTGCAGCCTTGGGCGGTTCTGACCGAGTAGCGGTTCTCAATGGTAAAAACCCCGAATCAGTAGTTGATACTACAAACAGCAAGGACTTGCTGTTGGCTCAAATTCCTGTGGGGACTAGCGGTGTCACAGATTGGGCAGAATCAACAGCCGTGACTAGCGACGGAAATCGCGTTTACGCAACCTTGAGGAATTCAGGTCAAGTGGCATTGGTCGATCCAATGGTACTGCGACAGGTAGATACTCAGCCAAATACTTCAGGCGTCAATCCCATTGTCCTGCCGGCGGGCGCTAGACCCAAGTCAATAGTCATCAGTCCTAGAGACGATTATGCTTACATTGGCGACTTGAATCAAGCGAAAATTTACGTCCTTGACATCAACCCTAACTCGGCAACTTATCACAAAGTAGTTGAGACTATTAACGTCACTTCACCATTAGGGTTGAGTCAGTTGGCAATTAGTAGTGACGGGCGGCGGCTGTTCGGCACGGGTTCTGATAATAATGAGCAAGTGCCTAATCGTCGGATTTATGCAATCAATATTGACTCGAAGGATCGACCGAAGGATGAAGATTCTAATCCTCGTAAGTGGCATCAACAAATCGGAGTTATTCCTACTATTTCGGAGACCGAGGGAATATCAGCTACGAATGAGTCGACGAAAATGGTGTTCACAAACGGATTGAATCGGAGTAATCCTGACCAGAATAATGACGCGCCTGGTTTTGGGGTGTTGGAAATTACTTCGGACGATCCTCTTAACTTTACTGCTTCTGTGAGTTATGCCCCTTTAAGTTTGGGTTTTCCTACTGATTATTTTGATGTGAATGAGGGGGTATCTGTCACTGTAACGCGGGATGGGCGGTATGGGTTTGTGGCTGGTCGCAATTCTGCAAGTCTTGGCCCTGATGCAGATGTGCGTTCTGGGGGAAATATTGGGATTATTAAAGACCCCTTGGGGCCAAATCCTCAATTAATCGGTGCTACCAGACCGATTCCAGAGGCTCTTACTAACGATTTGGTACTATCAAATGACAACAAATACCTTTATGGCTCTTATCCTTCTTTGAGTGGTAGCGGGAGCGTTTATGCTTTCGATGTTGAGGAAATGATTAAAACTCTGGACAATCCCGGTCAATTCAAAATTGATAGTCTTGACAGGGGTGTTAAGTCTCCTTTCTTCAATGCTACTACGGCGAGGTCTGTGACTGCGGCTGATTTCACAAGGGTTCCTATTGATGATATAAATCCGGCAATTAGTATTGCTGCTGACTATGGGATTCTTCAGGAGAACCGACCTGCTAATCAGTTTACTTATGGGGTGCCGTTGGGTACAAAACGCGCACCAGTCGGTACTGGAGGTAATTTACGGGATTTGAGTTCTGCACCGACTGACTGGCTGAATTTGAAGGGGCCTGGTGCAACTACAAATGACCTGACTCCGACTTTTCAATGGCAGTTTGCTCCGGGTTGGGAGGATGTGAAAGAGGTTAATCTTTTTGTCAGTACCTTCGATAAAGGGGAGGGTTTGTTGCCAGAGGATAGGTGGGAGGATCTCGCCAATATCCAAAATCCAAACTTCAATAATCTCAGCCCACAGCAGCAGCAAAACTTGCTAGCAAAATGGAACTCCCAGTTCGGCACTTTAGACTATAACCCCAACCGCATCCTGACAGCGACTTGGAAGCCCGGTCAAGGCTGGGTGGGGCTTGGTGGTCTACCCCTTGACCCTTCAAACACCAATACCCAGTTCACGCTGCCCGATAATCGGACTCTGACGGCTGGTCAGACTTATCATTGGGCTGTTGAAGCTTTGAGCAAGGATGGAAAGCGAAATCTTGATGTTGGGCAGTTCAAAACATCGCCACCGCCTGCTCTGGGCGGCAACAGCACTTTCAGCAGCGTCACTGTACTGACCCACGGTTTTAAGCCTCCGGTCATTACCGGACCAGGGATTCCCAGCGAATTCTACAAAATGGCTGACAGCATTGCTACTACTGGGGGTGAAGGATTGCTCATGCGCTACGACTCGCCCACAGGTGACTGGGTTCCGGTCAATAAATATGGGCAAGTCAAGAGTGATTTCTTGAGTAATTCAACTTATTTTCCTAATGGTTTTGACTCTTCAGCTCCCAGTTATCGCACTGCTTTGTCGAGCTATATAGCTCCCTACCTCCAAGCCAACAAACCATTAGTGCTTCTGCCTGACTGGTCTCAAAATAATGAGTCAGCTATTCCCGATTCTGGCTTCACGGAGGGAGCAGCAGATAGTTTCTTTGCTTCGCTAGTGCAGCTAGATCAGTCGCTAGGAGGTGGTGCTAACTTCGACAGCCAAGGGAATTTTGTTCGCTCTCAGGGGGCAATTTTCAATTCGCCACTGCACTTTGTTGGCTTCAGTCGGGGGACTGTGGTCAATAGCGAAATAATTCAGCGTGTAGGGACTTACTTCCCTCTAGCTGGCGGGAAGGAGAATTCTCTGTTTCGCGACCTCCAGATGACTACATTAGATCCTCATGATTTTGACCAACCAAGTTTTTCGGTACAGTTACCATTTCTAGGAGAAGCGGGATTTGCAGATTTCCGCGAACCGAAGGTTCAGGTTTGGAAGAATGTGACTTTTGCGGACAACTACTACCAAACGGTGCCCAGGCTCGACCAAGGCATTCCACAAATTCCTACGCTGACACCTGCGGGTCGAGACATTCCCAATTTGAGCGGGCCCGATGCTCTGCGAACAGAGATTAGAGCAGGTCTCAAATTTCCCAGAAACAGTGCGGGGGAACTTCTAGGGAAGCCTGACGAAACGGTTTTCTTGGGTACTCGACGCAATGCTGATGGTTATGAAAATAGTTTACCTGGGTTTACGAAAGACGATCTCGCTGGGGGAACGCACGGGAGAGTCCTGACGTGGTATGCGGGGACTGCTGACCTAGGACTAACTGAGTATCGCCAAAATTCTTCTAGTACGCAACCTGTTGACCCGATCTCGCGGCGTCGGGGTGATGGGCATTACGAGCAACTATTTGACAGAGACTTTTCTTTCAGTGGAACTCCTCAAGACCCTCGTGTCAACCCCTGGTACACGCCTAAATATAGCGGGCAACCTAACTTTTCTCTGGGTGCTGCTAATGCTCCTAATGAGGGTATTGGTACTGGTTGGTTCTATTCTGTTCTTGGAGGTGGTTTGACTAAAGATCCGAATACGGGTGCGATCGCTAATTTACGACCGACTAATAATGTGGAGCGCGTGCCTCTTTCTTTTGACAATACAGCGGAAAGTCGGATGCGGGGTGATTTTGCGGTTCCTACTCTTTTTGGTGGCAACTTTGATGCTGTCTTTAATCCGCGTAGTTTGTTCCGAAATGCGATTAGTAATGCGATTCCGGGCTGGTCTTTTCACGGCGGTACGTCAAATATTGCGTCGCCGACAAGTAGGTTAGTTGATTGGAGGGATATTCCCGCACTTAACGAACCTCGTACCATCAAGAATGAGAAGGGAGCTAACTTATCACTAAATTACCTGGAACAGTTGGGCATTACTGAACCTAACAATGCCTTGAAATTAACATCGGGAGATAGCATCACACACAATCGCTTTGTCGTGCCTGACTGGGGAACATTACGTTTTAACCTTCATGTTCCTCAACTCACTAACGGAGAACTTAAGGTCTCTATCAAAGGAGATGCACCAGGGTACGACGAATATCAACCTATTGGAGTTATTGTTCTAAGTGCAGCAGAAAATAAAAATTCCAGCTCACAAACTTCTTACCCCTCAGATCGATTCAGGATTGGCTTTGGTACTACAGGATTTGAAACATTTCATATAGATGAGATACCCCAAGACCTGCGAGGAAAATCAGCTACACTAAAGTTTGAATTAAATGGTGGTGAAGTTTTCTTAGATGATGTCTTCTTTAAAAGCACTCACCTCAAATTCGGTAATCCTGCTTACAATGGAGAAGAAGCTCGCCGTGACCCTGCCCAACAAAACAACTACCTATTAGAGAAGCCACAATATACAGTGTCTTACGATAACAACTCTAAAAATCCCAAATGGGTAACTTGGCAATTAAACCGTTCCTGGCTGGGTGAGTTAACAAGAAGCGGTGTATTCAAGTCCGATGAAACCTTACCTATTCCTTTTAGTCCGCTAGTTACAAGTGAGGATTACAAAGGCTATCCAAACAACCTCTACGACCGCGGTCACATGGCAACTTCCGAACAACGAAACCGAGATAAGAAGGATATGTTGTCTACATTTCTTATGACGAATGCACTTCCGCAATACCCTGGAAATAATGTTAGTAATACCGCGTGGCGAAACCTTGAAGAATATTGCTACCAGTTAGCATTAGAAGGTAAAGAACTTTACATTACTGCTGGTGGATATGGAACATTAGGAACAATTAACGATAAAATGATCAATGTTCCTGATTATACTTGGAAAAATATCTTGGTCTTGGATCACCCGGGTTTAGGCATAAATGATATCACAGCAGCCAACACAAATGTTATCTCTGTAATAACGCCTAATAGACCAGCACCAACCGATTTTTCGACCCCAATACCGCATCCGCTAAATGGTTTGTTGCCATCGTCGGAACATCGTTCTCCTATAACAAGCTTGGCTCAGTGGAGAGATTGGCAAACCTGGACTGTTACGACTGTCGATCTTAAACGTCTTACCGGTCTTGACCTTCTATCCAATCTTGACTAGCTCTTGTGCAGACACTTAGGAGCTAAGTGGAAATAGATTCATTACTTGGTATGGCACAAGAGCATTGTGATTGGCTACCTAAATTTCCGTGACTAGGCTGGCACTAATTTAGTAAATGTTCAATACCTGTTATTTTGTACTAACAACTACTAAAGATTGTTCCATCTGGCATTGTGGCATTGTTGAAATTAATCCGTTCTAGCCGTAGACTTATTATCCCACGTATAACAATCCCTTCTGCACCTATAAGGCAAGCATTACTCAGGTTAACATTTTCCATAGAAACATCTTCTAGTTTGCTCCCACTGAAATCGGCTCTGCGAAAGTCAGTATTTGTGATTAAAACCTGTAGCAGATAGGCCCCCCTCAAATTAGCATCTGCTAAATTACTGTTATCAATACGGCATTCAAATAGATGAACACCTGTCAAATAGGCATTTTCTAAGTTAATACTTTCTAAGGAGAGACCACTCAAGTACGCACCAGACAGACTTGCCTGCCAGAAGTTAGTACCATTTAAGGTGGTATTGCTGAGGTCAACACCATTTAAGTTGGCCTGAAAAAAATTGGTTTTATTCAACATAGCACCACTTAGTTTTGCACCCTTTAAACTTGCATAATTAAGTTCAGCATCATTCAATATGATACCACCAAGGTCTGCACCATTCAATTTTGCATGGCTCAAATTAATACCAGTAAAATCTCTCTCACCCCTAGCATACCTTCTGAGTAATTCTTCGGTATCCATAACTTTTGTCCTTAGTTTATAATCATTGTAAGCTCTTAATAATACCTTATTTTTTGACTGAAAGGAAGGGTATGGGTACTGGTTGGTTCTATTCTGTTCTGGGAGGTGGGTTGACTAAAGATCCTAATACGGGTGCGATCGCTAATTTACGACCGACTAATAATGTGGAGCGCGTGCCTCTTTCTTTTGACAATACAGCGGAAAGGCGGATGCGGGGAGATTTTGCGATTCCTACTCTTTTTGGTGGCAACTTTGATGCTGTCTTTAATCCGCGTAGTTTGTTCCGAAATGCTATTAGTAATGCGATTCCGGGCTGGTCTTTTCACGGCGGTACGTCAAATATTGCGTCGCCGACAAGTAAGTTGGTTGATTGGAGGGATATTCCTAGTCTCGACAATTACAGACCAGAGGTAGGGTACGATCCAGCTCAACCTAACTACGCTCTGAGATTAACATCTGGTGACAGCATTACACACAATCAGTTTGTTGTGCCTGACTGGGGTGCGTTGCGATTTAATCTTCATGTTCCTAATCCTAATGGTGGCACGTTAAAGGTTTCTATGAAAGGCGATGAACCTGGTTATGAAAATTATCAACCCATAGGTAACATTGACTTGAGAGTAGCCGATGGTCGAGTCAATCCCGGTGCCTTACCAGAAATAGCTTACCCTATAGGCTATGCTGATACTGACACTAACCGCATTGGTTATGGTAATTTAGGGTTTGAAACTTTCCACGTTGATGTACCTGAAGTATTGCGTGGTAAGTCAGCTAAGCTGAAGTTTGAGTTAGAAGGGAATAATACGGTTTATTTGGATGATGTCTTTTTTAAGAGCACTCACCTCATGTTTGGTAATCCTACTTTAAACGGACAAGTAGCTAGACCTGATGCTGCGAACAATGCCAACAATTATCTGATTGAAAAGCCACAGTATTCGCTCTCTTATAATGAGAGTAACAAAGGTTCTAATTGGGTTAGTTGGCAAATCAACAAAACGTGGTTGGGCAATCTTGGATCACCACAGGGGGGTGGTGCAGAGCCTTACGATCCTTTCCCTTGGAGGTCAGATAGCGCACTTCCCAGTGAATTAGATACAACCGAGGGATGGGAATACCGAAATAGTGGTTTTGACCGAGGTCACTTGACTGCTAGAGAACAGCGTCAAAGAACTCAGAAAGATCAGTTTGCTACATTCCTGACAACGAACTTACTTCCACAAGAACCAGGGGAGAATCAAAGAGGAGCATGGCGAGCGTTAGAAGTCTTTAGTAAGGGAATTGTTAAGGATCGTGGTTGGGAATTGTATAACATTGCGGGTGGATATGAATCGTATAATGACGAATTACCACCCGATAACCCCCTCAATATAGAGAACATTAATCTTCCTGAATTCATGTGGAAAGTGATTGTACCTCTAAGACCTGGACAAGGTATAGCAGATGTAACAGCAAATACACCTGTAATAGCTGTCATGCTACCTAATTTTCCTAATTATCCCGGTACAACGCGAATACCGTGGTTTGATCCGGAAAACATAACTACTGTTGACAGGATTGAAGAACTTACAGGTCTTGACCTTCTCTCCAACCTCCCAGATGAAATTGAAAATATATTGGAGAGCCGATCCTATATTGGTTCAGTGACAGTTAATGATTTTCCAAATGTAGTTACCTAAGTTTTGGTAGTAGCTAACACTTGGCAATAATTGCTTAACTAGCGAGGGCGAATCAATTCTTCCTCGCTACTTTTAATACAGAAAACTTATTTACTGACAATGGTCATTCCTAATACTGCCATCTGGCATAGTTGTATTACACAAAATTGCGCCCCTAATTCTGTTAATGTTAGCCATATCTAAATTGATGAAAGATTCACTTAAGTCTACATTGGTTAAATTAGCTCCATCTAGCGAAGGCTCCTCTAAATTTGTATCTCTTAAGCAAGCCCCTGTTAAATTGGCATTGCAAAGAGCGCTTTGTGTCAAATTAGCTTCGCTCAAATTAGCACCGCTCAAGTCAGTTGCTTCCCATATAGCTTCAGCTATACTTGCCCCGCTGAGGTTAGCTCCCCTTAAGTTGGCTCCTGTTGAGTCAGTACAATCCAAATTTGCCCCACTTAAGTCAGCTCCACTCAGATCGATTCGGCATAATTCGGCAGAAGATAAACTAGCATTGCTAAGATTGACCCCCGATAGGTCAGCTTCAGCTAGCTTAGCCCAATCAAGTTGAGCATCGCTTAAGTTAGCACCGCTGAGATTAACAAGACTCAGATTTGCTTTAGTCAAGTTAGCACCGCTGAGATTGATACCGCTCAAGTCATTTTGACCTGGTTCTAGGTCTTCGACGTATGTCACGTCAGCAACGTTTAAGTTAGCACGACTTAAATCAACTCCAGAGAAATCCCTCTCTCCCGCAGCGTAACGCCTATATAGTTCTTCAACGTCCATAGCTTTCTTATGCAAGTTGTTTATGCTTTCATATTAGCACGCACTTTCACTCTTACCTTTTATGAATAAAATTCTGATTATTTCTGGTCTCCTATCGCTACTCAAAACTGTTAAATTAATATTGGTATAATATTAAATTTATAAGTTTATTTACTCAATCCAATCGGGTCCCTCTACGAATTCTCCCCCTGGTTCAATGGTTTTGCAGACAAAAGCTCCTATCCCACTGCCAAAACCTTTGACACCTGTCAGGTTGGTTGCCACCAAAATAACATTTTCAGTTTTGGTTCTCTCGCAGTCAGCCTCGGTCAAATCAGCACCACTCAAAATAGCATCTCTTAAGTCGGCATCGTTCAGATTAGCTTTTCTCAGATTCGCACCGCTGAGGTCGGCATTTCTTAGATTAGCCCCGCTCAGATTCGCGCCACTTAGGTTAGTACCAAGCATTCTAGCTCCTGGCAAGTGAGCATTACTCAAATTGGCATTGCTCAAATTGAGAGTCATAAGGTGGGCTTTGCTCAAATTGATTCCACTTAGGTCAACCCCGCTCAGGGCAGTGTTATTAACCTTAATTCCCGCAAAATTTCTCTCCCCAGCAGCGTACTGTTCGAGCAATTTACGAACTTCTATATATCGTGGATTTGGAGGCTCAAAACTAACTTCATCAAGAGTAGTATTGCGGAATATAGCTTGCTCCAAGTTAGCAGAGGCAAGACTCACAATATACAAAGAAGCATTACTCAAGTTGGCACCAGTTAGATTAGCACCCATGAGGTAAACTTCATTGAGTTCAGCATTGCTCAAGTTAATATCAGTTAAATCAGCGTTCTCTAAAATAATATAGCGATCGCAAATCATTCGTAAATTAATTAAGGGTTGGAGCGAGCAGCAGTTCCATTGAGTGTTGGTTCAAAAATACCAAATTTGTGTAACTTGGGAAAGTCAAAGCTTTGTTCCTGTATGGTAAAATTGAAGAACCATTTAAGCAAGGAAAAAGAACCGATCCGATTCCCAAATTTTCTCACCCAAGTCTTGGCATGAAGCCAAATATCTTCGACTGGATTCTGCTCCGGAGCATTAGGAGCAAACAGGACACAAGTTAAAGGCCATTCAGCCCGCTCAGACCCTTGATTAATTTCTTCTAGGTAAGCTTTCATTTCTTTATATTTGTGATAGCTGGCTCCATCCCAAATAATCAAATGTCTGGCTTCGGGATTTAAAGATTGTAAGTCTTTTAAGAAAGCCACTGTATTCTCAGAATTTGCCCTTGCATATTCTCGCAGAACAAACTGTTTTGTTAAATAATTTACTGCGCCATAATAAGTTTGTTTTTCTCTCTGATTCACCACTGGTATTTCTATTCTCTCGTTGCGCCTTCCCCAAAGATAACCACAGACATCTCCCCACAATAGATGACACTCATCAATCAAATACACCACAAGCTTTCTCGATTCTATAGCTGAGCGGTGTTCTTCCAGAATTTCACAGATTTCTTGGTGCTTTTTTTTGACGAGTTCTTCATCACGTTTTGGATTTTTTTTTGAGATTTTTTCCAGCTAATTCCCGCTGAATTAAAAAGTTGGTAGTAGCTAGTTTTTGATGGAAATTCAATCTGATATCGCTCGGCTATATAATTTGATAATTCGGATAAGTCCCACTGGTTTTTATTGGTTAACCATTGGATGACTTCCGCTCGTTCTTCAGGCTTAAGTTGTCCCCGCGAACCCTGATGATTTAAGCGCAACCCTTCAATTCCATGCAACGCATAATTGATTTTCCACTTACTGATAAATGGAGATGATACTCCCAATATCTTTTGAATAGTTTCGCGGCGAACCCCTTCAATTAACATGCGGATAGAAGCAGCTCTTTTAAGTTCTCTTGGGTCGGGATTGCTGGCAATAAAATTTTCGAGTTCCCATAAAGCTTGGACTTCATGCTCCACAAATTTTTCTGCCGATTTCTTTGGGGACATCTCAACTCCTACTGAGATTTACGTCCTCATTATTATACATGATTTGTGATTTACAATTCATTTGCGATCGCTATATTCCTCATTCATACCCAGAAATATTGTTCGCAATACTTCCATCTGGCATAATGGTATTGCAGAAAATAGCTTTCGCAAGGAAGCAATCTTCGATATTGGCAGCCCTCAAATTGGCATTGGTAAGGTTGGCATTATCAAAGTCGGCTTCTTTAAGAATAGTCCCACTGAGATTAGCCCCACTGAGATTGGCATCACTGAGTCCAGCTTGATCCAACTCGGCACCTTGAAGGTCAGCGCCAATCAAAAGAGCATTATCCAAGCTGGTTTCGTGAAGTATAGCCCCACTGAGGTTAACTCCTGTAAAGTTACTGCGCTGTGCAAAGGCATAGGCAAACCAAACATTTCTCAGGTTCGCCCTACTCAAGTTGGCATCTCTGATGTAAACCGCTTCCAAGTTGGCGCTTTCCAAGTTAGCTCCACTCAGATTGACCCTCTCAAGGATAGCCCCGTTCAACCAAGCATTTCTCAGAGAGGCTTCACTTAAATCAGCTTCGTCCAGAACGGCGCTACCCAGATTTGCTTCACTAAGATTAACTCCACTGAGATTAACCCCACTCAATCTAGCTCGGCTCAAATCAAGCCCGTTGAAGTCCCTCTCCCCAGCAGTATATCGTCTTAGTAGTTCTGCTTCATTTATTCTGTCCATAACTTTGTATCCTAGAGTTTATTTACAATAGACCTCTTGCAAAAAAGATATATGTTATAATTGGAAGTTTTGAATTAGACATCTCCATAATTGTGGAACAGGCATCCTGCCTGTTATTCACAGGCTTTTGGGAGATGTCTAATCAAGTAAAGCAAAACCTTCTATTATATCAGAAAATTATTTTGCAAGAGGTCTAATAATAACATAATGCTCTGACGGGGTGACAGGTCGTCTGAAAAGCATACAGGGAGATAACTCTAGACAAATCGCCTCAAAAAAGATAGGGTAAGAAAGCTTCTTACCCAAAAATA
>NZ_JAEQCB010000111.1:0-24301 GCF_020738785.1 Microcoleus sp. PH2017_05_CCC_O_A
CATCTACTAATTTAGTCTCCGGTAGCACCGTACCTCTTTCGGGATAGTTTCGGAAATTTGCCAGAATTTGCTCATAAAGTGCGATCGACAAAAAAAAACTCCCGGGCCAAAATTGGCGTGGGAGTTAATTAATCAGGGTGCATCTACTAATTTAGTCTCCGGTAGTACCGTACCTCTTTCGGGATAGTTTCGGAAATTTGCCAGAATTTGCTCATAAAGTGCGATCGACAAAAAAAACTCCCGGGCCAAAATTGGTTGGGAGTTAATTAATCAGGGTGCATCTACTAATTTAGTCTCCGGTAGTACCGTACCTCTTTCGGGATAGTTTCGGAAATTTGCCAGAATTTACGGCTGTGCGTGCGATCGACAAAAAAAAAACTCCCGGGCCAAAATTGGTTGGGAGTTAATTAATCAGGGTGCATCTACTAATTTAGTCTCCGGTAGCACCGTACCTCTTTCCGGAGAATTTGGGAAATTTGCCAGAATTTACGGCTGTGCGTGCGATCGACAAAAAAAAACTCCCGGGCCAAAATTGGTTGGGAGTTAATTAATCAGGGTGCATCTACTAATCTACTTTCCTGGGAATTCAGTAGCAATCCGGACAGTTGTATCAAAATTTTCAACAGATCGCTTGATGATACCCAAAATCTGAATTTCGCAGTCGGGAGGGGCGATCGTATTTCGGATGGAGCGATCGAGCTAGCGTCAGCCCCAGAATAGAGTTTGGGGCTGGGTATTACCGCCGTTTGTTTTGATTTGTCGGCGGTTTGACAGGCTCTTGTCTGTTTAAGTAGTATAAAAGTGCGATCGTTCCCCCTATCAAGATACCTACTACTACCAAACCAACAGCTATAACTTTTGCTCCTCCAGAAAAAAACACGTAAATAAACCCCAGATAAGGAACCCCTAACAAAATAGCAGTAGCTATCGTTTTTAAAGAAGTTAATTTAATCTCTATTTCCAGATGCTTGTAAGGTTTTCCTTGAAATTTGTAGTAGGTTCTAGATGAACCTAAACGCTGTGGACGAGTTATCAATGGTTTTGGACTAGGCATACCGTACTATTGGGGATATGTTCGTTAATAGTTATTTGTTCTGAAGTTTCCTATTTAATCCGGATTGAATCAGGGAAGGATGTAGATTGGAAGTTTGCGGTATATAAAAAAAGGCAAATTGCACTGCCACATCTCGCATAACGCATCTATTCTCTTCGCAGAACCACATCTATTTTCCTGAAACCCTTACCAAAATCATGTATTAATTAATTATCTCTAGTTGCAATACATTTGATTTTGATTGGAAGAGAATTATGAGTGAGTTCGATATTACAAGTTTTGATTTTGCAGACTTTGGCTGTTCTAACGGTAGCTCAATTCAATTTGGAATCAACATACTCAAAGGGCGTAAGGGATTTGGCATCGATCTCGATCCGAAGAAGGTAGCATCAGCCAAAGCTGCTGGATATGATGCCATCAAAGGAGATTTTTGCAATCTCGATCTCCCTGATGGTTGCGTGGATTTTACAATTCTCAACCATACTTTGGAGCATTTACCTAAATTAGATTATGCCAAAGAAGCCATAAAAAATGCTATCCGAATTTCGAGAAAATTCGTTTTTATTAAAGGGCCTTTTTTTGATGCCGATGACTACTTAAAATCTTTAGGACTAAAATTTTATTGGTCTGACTGGACAGGTCATACTTTACATCTCCAAGCCCAACAGGTAAAGAACATTCTTGAAGAACTCAATGTTCCCAACTATGAAATTTATGGGAGAGTCTTGGTCAACTCTTCTCAAGATACAACTATTCACCCGTTATCGTCACTCAAAAACCAACAGCATTGGGAACAAGAAAAACATGAAGTAAAACCAATAGTGGAATTCAACCAACCAGTTTATCGAGAAGTTGTTGGCATTATTTGGTTGTCTAATAATGTAAGTGTATCCGATGTTCGCAATCTCCCATACAAACATTTGATTTATCAAAAAGGTCTCACTTTTTCTTGAGCGACTGAGCAAAGGTACGTAGTTGCGCTTCAGCGCTCTTTCCTGATATTAGCTAAGAGCGCTGAAGCGCAACTACGTACCTAATTTGTCAAATGCTGTAAACTATCAACAGTCAACAGTCAACAGTCAACTGTCAACTGTCAAAAGATATAATTCAGACTTTTGACAAAATCCACATTCCATGACAATTTCCATCAGCGCCAGGGATACTGTTACGAATATCTGTTTTAGCTAGCTGAGTTAAATGTGGCAATAAAGCCCGGATTTCTTCATCAGACAAGTGTTCAAGTTTTTGGCGCAGTTTAATACCAGCATCGTTCCAGTAACACCCACGTAAAATTGTAATATCTGGGAAAATTTCCTGGATGCTATCAGCATTGTAGCCGACGCGATAATGCTGGTGATTTTTCCAGACACTTTCTCTCATTTTTTTATTGAGGTTAGTTTCATGACTGGCAAATGGAACAAGTGCAAATACATACTTCCGTGATGCTGCACGCATATTAATCGCTGCTTTTTTGTCAGCCTCGATATGTTCTAGGACTTCAATCGAGGCTACTAGATCGTAGGATTCTGATGAGGGAGTCAAAGTATCGTAAGTGTCACATTTGACATTTTCAATCACCCATTCGGTGGCCATCCGCATCCCTAATCGCTGTTGAATATTGGCTTTAGTATCAATATCCGTGAGGTAAAACTCAATTGCAGGAAATTCTAGAGCGAGAGCTACCTCCGTTAATCCAGCTCCACAGCCAACGCTGAGAAAGGATTTGATTTCTGCCGTTTTTAAGGCTTCGATTAATCCTTCACGCATCTGAAGATAGCGTAGGTAAGCCCATCGCTTTCGGGTCATTAGTTGGAGCTGAACTTTATTGAGATATCGTCTTTGAAGAACAGGGTCTAACATAATACTTACTTGAAACTCCTAAAAATATCTATGAAGCAAGTTGAAGTAGCTCATTGCAAAAAAGATTGTAAATGCTAAAAGCAGCACGTTTTGGTGAATATCTGGCCGCTGTTTCAATAGCATTTAACTTGAGTTGCAATAAGACATTGCGATCGGCTTGAATGAGCTTACCAATTCCCTTGACACAATCCTCAATCGATGTGGTGTCAACGACTACAGAGTTAAAGTCAGCGATCGCAAATTCATCTGTTCCTCCTTTATCGGGGACAACTGGAATGCAGCCAGAAGCCATTGCTTCTATAGCTGTACGGCCAAAAGCCTGGAAATCAGAAAGATCTAGAAATATATCTGAGTTCCGCAGCAGGGCCGCGACTTCGGAGCGACTCAGATGAGGAAAAATCGTAGTATTTTCTGGAATCGGTATCCCAGCAGATTCAATCAGACTCCGGTCAGAGCCAAAGATAGTAAAATGTACTTGATTTGGAAACAAATCTGATAAAATTTTAGCGACAGCTAATGTACGACGGGGAGCGCGTCTGGCCGTGGTGAATCTTACCATCATAGAAATCTCTATGCGAGAGTTTTCACTCTTCAGATCGGGGGAGTAAACTTGATGGTCGATGCTGGCTTCTACTTTGTGGACTTTAACAGCATGATTGCGATTAACAATCTCGCACAACCACTGAGTTTTAGCAAACTGGATAGCATGGGGAATCAGTCCATAGGATTGTCGCGCTTCTTCCCATTCTGGAGTATCTATGTAAGAAAATAATGGTTCGTAATCTTGTATGTAGTAAGCTGGCAATATCTGGGGATTTTCTCTAACTAACGCTTCCAGGATTTTTACTGAACTGTAAGTAGTAGCACAGACTACAGAGAAATTTTGAGCTAATTTTTTGAACTCAGTTAAAGTTTGATAAGAAGCTGCAATTTCACCAATTTCGGGAATTTCTTTGTAACCATTTAAAAAGTCAGTAAAGTTAGACTGATTGACGGCTATTTTGATAGGAATCCCAGAGCGATAAAGTGCTAAGGATTCTTGCACTACTGAATGAGCGCCTCCTCCACCGCCTTTGACGGGGAGAATAAACAAAATTTTGGGAAATTCATGATTGACATTTAACTTGACAGCAGATCGCTCGTAGGAAACTGTTTTGTCTTGTGGATCGGGCTGACCGTTTTGGGCTAAGGCTTGCCTTAATTTGTAATAGGCTGGCGAAAAGTTTGGGTCAAGCTCGAATGCTTGACTGTAACAGCTAATTGCCTCTTCCCACTGCTGTTTTTGGCTGAGAAGTTCTCCTAAATTGTAGTAAAATTTAGCAGAAGAATCAGGTTTCAGTTCAATAGCTTTACGGTAGCTGGCGATCGCCTCGTCTATCTGTCCAAGTTGTTGCAAAGCTTCGCCCAGACGATAGCAAGCAGTGGGGAGGTTGGGTTTGAGTTCGATCGCCTGACGGTAAGAGGCGATCGCTTCAGACCACTGCTTCATTTGACCTAGAGCATTTCCTAGGTTGTGGTAAGCTTTAGAAAACTTCGGTTGCAGCTCTATAGCTTGACGGTAACAAGGGATAGCCTCGGAATGTCTCCCTTGTTGCTGCAAAAGCTCTCCTAAGCTGAATTGCAACTCAGGAATATTTGGGTTAAGTTCGATCGCCTGACGGTAAGAGGCGATCGCTTCAGACCATTGCTTCAGTTGGCCCAGAGCATTTCCTAAGTTATGGTAAGCTTTAAAAAACTTCGGTTGCAGCTCAATAGCTTGACGGTAACAGGCGATCGCTTCCTGATATTTCCCTTGTTGCCGCCAAAATTCCCCTAAACTGTGGTGAAAGTCAGGGTTATTTGGGTTGAGTTCAATAGCTTGACGGTAAGCGACAATCGCTTCTTCCATTTCTCCAAGTTGTTGTAAAGCTTCCCCTAAACGGTAGTAAGCAGTGGGGAGGTTGGGTTTGAGTTCGATCGCCTGACGGTAAGAGGCGATCGCCGACTCCCATTGCTTCAGTTGACCCAGGGCATTTCCTAGGTTGTGGTAAGCTTTAGAAAACTTCGGTTGCAGCTCAATTGCTTGACGGTAGCTGGCGATCGCTTCAGAATGTCGCCCCAGCCGTTGCAAAACCTCTCCTAAACTGCGGTGAAACTCAGAGTTATTTGGGTTGGCTTGAATAGCTTGAGCGTAAATAGCGATCGCTTCTTCTAATTTCCCTTCCCGTTCAAGTTTTTGGCCAGTTTGGAAATGATTTTCTGCCTTTTCTAGATCGACTTTTTCTGACATATAAACCCTATTTTCAGTTGATAGTTGACAGTGGACAGTTGACAGTTGACAGTTGTTATGTGTTATTTGTTATTTGTTATTTTTTAATATTTCCCAATAATCAGTAACTAATGACTAATGACTGCTGACTAATGACAGGTGCATCTGGTTTTTGAAGAGGGCGAAGCATGACCGCATATAAATTATTAGTTATAACCTCCTATTTTCTGCGGTCATGCTTCGCCCCTACGGATATATTCGCTTGCATTGAGATGCACCCCTAATGACTGCTAACTAATGACTAATATCATTTCCGGCTGCATCGGAATAGAGAGCATCCCGTTTTTGTAGGGGCGAAGCATTCGCGCTAAAAATCTCTCATATAGTCGATAGGATACAGGCGCGAATGCTTCGCCCTTGCGGATATGTTTGCAGGATGCTCCCTCGGAATAATATATTTGGATGATAAGCTATCGCACATTTAAATTGTATATTCAGGGCGGGCGGGACACCCCACAAGAGTCTGATTTTTTTTGATATCCAATTTAAATGCAGAACAGTTTATCAGTGCGATCTATGCCGCGATCTATGCCGCGAGCGAGACGCTCGCACTCTCATAATACCGATGCTGCCGGATTTGATATGATATGTTCGCGGAGCTTGAGGCGTAAACGATCGAGAGTTTGATTGTTCTTGATTTCCTCAGTCAAAGCTTTGACATTAATATCGGGATGCTTCTGTTTAAACGCTGTAGAACCTTGTTTAGAAAGCTCTTGACGGCGTTCGTGTCCAAAACTTTTAGACTTAGAGTGATAGACATAGGCATTGTCAGCGATCGCTAGTTTAAACCCAGCTTTCTTAGCTCGAATTGAAAAATCATTCTCTTCCCCATACCCGTAGGGAAAACTCTCTTCATCCAGCCACCCAATTGCCTCAAGCACTGCTCTCTTAATCATGTAGCAGAAGCCATTAACAAAATTCACATTAGGAAATGCCTTTTCCGAAACATTTTCTACTAATTCACTAAAAGTCTCCAGTGAAAATCCATCAGGAACGCTGTTAATCATCCAGCCCCCCTTATTGTCAAATATTTCAGGAATCGATTGCCAAGATGCACAATTTGACAGAGGCCCGACTATGCCAATATCTTTTCGTGAATTAGCACAGTCAACTAATTTTTCTATCCAGCCAGGAGTGACAATTGTGTCGCTATTCAACAAAATTATATAGTCACCCGTACTGGCCCGCATACCGATATTAGCTGCTTTGGTATAACCGCGAGCCGTCTCATTTCTCAAAACAATTGCTTGCGAAACATCTTTAACCCACGCCTGAATAAAATCTCTGGTTTCTGGTTGAGAGCCATCATCTACGATGAGCAAGCGATAGTCAACCTTGGTGTGTCGGACAATAGAGGTTAAACACTCTTTCACATCCTCTAAAGCATTATGAACGCAGACAACAATATCAACTTGATATCGTATAGATTTTGCGATCGGCGAGAATTGAACTGGTAACAGCATTTTTGAGGAGTTGACATAATTTGCCCTCTGCTTGCTATAAAAGTCGATCGTCTCGGCTTGCGACTCTATTGCCGCATCCTCAAATCCATCCTTGATATTTATCAAGGCTTTCGATAACTGCAAAGAAAGTTCAAAGTCACCAGGCTTGAACTGTAGCCCCATCTGATAAAATACGATCGCTCCATCTCTATTGTCCTGTCTTGCGAGAGCATTACCCAAACCTAAATAGAGTTTCGGGTCTTTTGGATTAACTTCCAAAGCCTTGTGATAGACTTTGATATTATCTGGATTTTCCTCAATAGCTTGACTGTAACAACTAATAGCTTCTTTGGCTGACAGCGGACTGTGATTTTTCAGCGCATCGGCTAACTTTTCTTGCACGCAAGGCAGATCCAATTTTAAATTAATTGCACACCGATAAGTGGCGATCGCCTCTTCCCACCTCTCCAACTGCACTAAAGCATCCGCCAAGTTATAGTGAGACCAATGGAAGCCTGGATTTAGCCCGATCGCACTTTTATACGCTTGGGCTGCCTCTTCCCACATCTCCTGCTTAATCAGCACATCCCCTAAATTATTGTGCGACCAAGAAAAATCGGGGTTAAAGGCGATCGCCCGACGATACGCAGCAACAGCCTCATCTAATCTTCCTTGTACTTGCAAAACATCCCCCAAATTGTGGTGGACTTCCCACAGAGAAGGCTGAATTTCGATAGCTTTTTGATAAATTATGACAGCTTCATCTAACTCGCTCTTTTTAACAAGAGCATCTCCCAAACTCTGGTAAATTTCCGCTGAATCAGATGTCAAATCTAAGGCTTGACGGTAGGACGAAATAGCCTTATCCCACTCTCCTTTTTTGGCAAAAACTTTTCCTAAACTGTAGTGAGGTTTAGCATGGCTAAAGCTAGCATTGACTATGCTATAGGAATCGCGCACTTTCTTCCTATCTTGTTCGTCACCTTCTAAGTAGATTCTTTTTAAAACCAAAGATTGCGGATTCAACAAATTGTCAATTGGTTGGCGCGCGAGGAATGAATCGGAATTGTTATTAAGAGGAAATTCTATGATATTATTGGTTTCGCTGTTCATATCCTATACCTGCTAAAAATTGATACAGTCAAATCCTTGTGATTTATTATTCTGTTTCCTGAATCAGTATCCGGAAAATAGATAACTAATTATTTGCCAGTTCTATCGCGCGGTTGTAAGCGTGAATCGCTCCATCAATTTCGCCTTTTTCTTGCAAAGCATCACCTAATTTTTGGTGAAGTTCCCAGATATCAGGTTTCAATTCAATGGTTTTTTCATAACACCCGATCGCCTCATCCAACTGACCGCGACTATCTAAAACTTCCCCCAAACTTTGATATGCTTGAGCAAAGTGGGGATTTAATTCGATCGCCGTCCGATAACAGGCGATCGCGTCTTCCCGCCGATCGAGACTAGCCCAAACTTTCCCCAAACTGTAATGAGACCCCTCATAATATGGGTTCAGTTCGATCGCTTGCTGGTAAACTGCGATCGCATCTTCCCACTCACCCCGAACGCTCAAAACTTCCCCTAAATTGTGATAAGCATCCGCATAACTCGGCTGCAACTGAATTGCCCGCCGGTAACAGGAAATTGCCTTCTCCAACTGACCGAACTGTAGCAAAGTATTGCCCAGAGTAAAGTGTTCCTCAGCAGTTGCCCACTTGATATCTAAAGTGAGAGCTTCATACCAGTATTCTGCCCCTACTTGTGGAAAGCCAGACTGCACAAAAACTTGAGCTAAATTCCGGTAAGCCACTACGAGATCTGGTTTAATTTCAATTGCTTTTTTATAACAAATAATTGACTTTTGCCACAGTTTTTGACGAGCGTAGATGCTGCCTAAATTTGCATGAATTTCAGCAAAATTGGGTTCAATTTCCAAGGCTTCAGTGTACCAATACCTAGCAGCATCAACTTTTCCCATTGCTTGAGTAGCATTCCCCGCAATCTTGTAAGCAATTGCCGCCTCAGGTGTGATTTCAATGGCTCGCTTGCACTCAGTTATCGCCTCATCAAATTTACCCTGGGCGTAATAAGATTCTGCCTGTTTGATGTATGCTTCTGCACTGAGAGAATTGGCAACTGCCACAGGTTTGTCTGAGTCGATCGCCTTTGCAGACAATCTGAGAGTTTCCGCAGACTTTGCAGGATTATTTATCTGTACCGAAGAAACAATGGTATCCCCAGTTTCCACCGCAGTTTGGCGACTGTTTTGATAGGCGCTTACCCCTGTCGTGGCGGGAACAGAATCCACTGCTTTACTAGATAGTGAATAGTTGCCGTTAAGTGCCACCGCTTTTTGCAAGCAGACAGCAGCTTCATCCAACCTGCCTTCTTTTGTCAGCGCTTTTGCCAGATTTTGGTAAACACCATTCAAGTTCGGATTTAACTCGATCGCGCGCTGGTAACAGGCGATCGCCTGAGGGATTTTGCCTTGCCGAAACAAAATATTTCCCAGTTTAAAGTGGTGATTGGGCGATACCTTTTCCGGTTCCAGAGAAAACGCTTCGTACCAGCACTCATTCGCCTCTTCCAGCTTGCCATCCTGCGTCCACACCCTAGCCAAATTCCGGTAAGCTGCTGCTAAATTCGGCTGGAGGGCGATCGCCTTTTGGTAACAAGCAATTGCCTGCTGTCGCTGTTGTTTCATGGCATACAAACTGCCGAGATTTACGTGGGCTTGCACGTCGCTAGAATTAATTTTGACAACTGTTTGATAGCACTCGATCGCCCCTACTAAATTCCCCCGCCCTTGCAAAATACTGCCCCACAGTTTGTAAGCAGCCACCGCATCGGGTTGAATCTCAATGGCTTGCTTGCACTCAGCAATAGCCAGATCGAATTGTTTTTGAGCGCAATAGGATTCTGCCCGCTGAATGCAGTTATCAGCCGTATCCTGTTTCCGAAAATCTGTCGCAAAACCGCTGTCAACAACAGTCACCTGGGGCGAAACATCAGCCGAGTTGGGAACAGCGGGTGCAGAATTTGCCGAATTGGCGATCGTATTTAACAGTTCCGGTACAGCAGGAATTGTTTGCTGTTGCTGCAACTGTACGCGAGGCTTTTCAGCAGAACTTGTCGAATCTAGTTGC
The DNA here is from genome assembly GCF_020738785.1 of Microcoleus sp. PH2017_05_CCC_O_A. Taxonomy (NCBI): domain Bacteria; kingdom Bacillati; phylum Cyanobacteriota; class Cyanophyceae; order Oscillatoriales; family Microcoleaceae; genus Microcoleus; species Microcoleus sp. PH2017_05_CCC_O_A. The sequence continues at coordinate 9,814 of NZ_JAEQCB010000111.1, forward strand.
AATAAATTAGCTGGAATATTTGCCTGCAAAGTAGATGTTTGGAGATTCTGAGGTAACTCAGCTTTTGGGTTAGTACCCACGACTACTGTATTCAACAAATCCTCAGAAAGATTAGCGCGATCTTCACTACTTTTTCGATAGTTAGCAACTTCTTCCTGCAACTTTCTTTGAGCTTTGAGAGCATTGCCTAACTGTTGGTAAGCCTGGTTAAAATTGGGGTTTAGCTCGATCGCGTGACAGTAACAGCGTATTGCCTGCGTTACCTGATTCTGCCTCAAAAAGTTATCGCCCAATTGGATGTGTTCTTCAGGCGTGGCTTTGGCAGGTTCCAGAGAATACGCTTTAAACCAGCACCCGTCAGCCTCCGATAGCTGCCCCATTTGCGCCCACACCCGAGCTAAATTGCGGTAAGTTGATGCTAAATTCGGCTGAAGGGCGATCGCCTTTTGGTAAAATGCGATCGCCGATTGCCACTGCTGTTCCTGAGCATAAATCGTCCCCAAATTAGTATAAGCTTCAGCAAAATCAGGATCGAGTTCAATAGCCTTAGCGTAACAGTTTTTCGCTTCCTCTACCTTGCCTTGAGCTTGCCTAGCATTCCCCCAAATTTTATAAACTCTGGCATCGGGTTTAACTTGGATAACTCGCTGGCAAGCTGTCGCAGCCTGCTCAAATTTTCTGAGAGCATAAAACGATTCTGCACCTTGAATGTAGACTTCAATATCGTCAGGATTGAAACCTAAAATTTCTGGGATGTCATTCTGATGGGTTGGCATATTTGTCATCGGTAGGGATGTTGACTTTTGGTGACAAGCTAAAGCCATTTCCCAATTTTTTTCTGCGCCATACAGAGCGGCAAGGTCAGTATAAACTTCCGCAAAATTGGGCTGAAATTCCAGAGCTTTTGTGTACCAATGCTTTGCCTTAGCTGAATTTCCTTGTGCCGCACTAATTTTTCCCAAAGTCTTGTAAGCTGGCGCAAAATTAGGTTGTTGTTTCAGGGCTTGCTCGCAAGCCGCTATAGCATCAGCTAACTTGCCTTGTTTTAAATAAAACTCTGCCCGCTTTTGGAAATAATCGCCTGATTCTTGGTTCATGATTTTGATGGTTCTTTTAGGGTTTTCTCGCGATATTAAATTTAGTGGTTTTTTTGAGGGAATGACATTGACATTGCCCAGCATTATTTTGAGATCCTTCAAATTCACCAAAATATCTTCAGTTAATGGATTTTGATACATTAACTGTCGGATTGGATAGCACTCAAAGTTCTCTCCTGTTACGTAATAATGTTCGAGATTTAGCTGCTGACCGATCGCCCAATAGTAATGCCTGATATAATTCCCAGAGGTCAGCTCAATTACCTTTGTTCCGGGAGAACAGAAGATAATATTTGTTAAACCGCTGCCGTGCGGCGCGACAATTACTTTGGCACTAGCAAATAAAGCTATTTGCTCGTTCAAAGTCATAGATTCTAGTAGCACTGGAACAAAGCCAAATCCGCTTAAAAAATCGATGACTTGTTCTTCATTGATAACTCGTCGGTAGCTACATTTGTTGCGGCTGATATAAATGCGTTCTGGCTGAGTATTTTTGCTCTCCCCAGCGCAACTTTCTGGGAGTTTAGGAGATTGTTCTCCTGCAAAAACTCGCCTCAAAAACTCCAGCCCCTGGGGTGACAGCCAGCCCAAATATCCTGAAAAAGAGGGAACAATTAAATGTTTGGCTTGAATGTAAGGATGGCGATCGCTCTCAATAATCTTATATTCAGGAATTCCCAATGCTTTCAGGGTTTCTCGCTGAAAAGGCTGCTGGCAGCTATTCACCAAAAACCAATCTATCTCTTCCAGATTTATACCCCAACGATGCAGAATTTCGATGCGGGGCAAGATATCTACCATCCAGTGAAAATAGACATTTCCCGAAAGTCCGGCCAATACCGCCACCGTACCGTCTATCTTTTCTAAAGGCGGCAATTCTTCCGGTTTTAACTTCAAAAACCTGTGCTGAGTAGAATGTTGATTGTCGCATCCGGGTAACTCGCCCGGATATTCGCGGGAAAGTTCGGGTAACAGCCGATCTTGTTCATCTATAATCGCAATAGCATTGCAAATCATCCAAGAATTTTTCTGCGGTACAATCCAAGCCCGCCCGTTGGGGAGGGAAGTTACAAAGGTTTCCGGCGAATCAAACGCTGTTTTTGCCTGGCCGTCGCAAGAATATACGCCATCACCTAAATGCACGGGTTCAAACTGTTTGAAAATCCGCCTGAGACACCGCTGACAATCTAAACCATGACATTCGGATTTCTGCTGTTGGTTCCAGTTAACAATGGAGGGTAAGGAGCTCTCAAATTGGGAGTTTTCAATATCTCCCAAAATGGTAAGTCTGGGGTGTCCGAAGGATTGAGGTGCGACAGGGATTTTTGCAGGGGAATCATCTGGGCGATCGACATTTAGATCTCGATCCCCCCTAGCCCCCCTTCTTAAGGGGGGAACCGGAAGCGCTTTCAAAGTCCCCCTTTTTAAGGGGGATTTAGGGGGATCTAGACTGGGGGAAAGGCGAGTCAGTTGCTGCAACTTCTGCTGTTGTTTCAATACAGCCTGCAACGGCTCGCAAATATCAGATCGATCGCCCGCAATTGCCAGCACTAGACGGTAAATTACAATCGCTGCCGAAAATCGTTGCTGCTGACTCAAGCAATCAGCCAGTCGCAAGTAAATATCCGCATTCTGAGGTTGAATTTGTAAAGCTTTTTGGTAATATTGTTCCGCTTGTTCGTGCCCGCCGTACTCAGCCAAGGCATTTCCCAGATGAAAGTAAGTTTCTGCTAAATTGAGGAGCAATGATGACAAATTCAGCGGATTTTGAGCAAGACTAGAAATGGCAGAATTAGAGCCGTTTTTTTCTTGAAGTTGCCTGAGAAATCGGACACAGGCTATTTGAGAGCGATCGAGTTCATTGAGATCTGCTACCTCCGTCAACCGCATCTCTACGTGGTGGCAAAAACCCTCAACAAACTCGCTTTGGAGAGCGATCGCATTTTGAAAACATAGCATTGCCTCAGCTAATTTGCCTTGTGCGATCAGGGAAATAGCCCGATCGCCCCAAGCCGCCACTCGATCGGGATTTTGGCTGATTACCCGATCGAAACATTCTCCGGCAAAAGTATGCAGCCCCAACTGTTGGAAGGCTTTTCCCAAATTGTAACGGGCAATAACTAACTCTGGCTGCAACTCGATCGCGCGGCGGTAAAGGGCGATCGCTTCCTGGGGTTTCCGCACTTCCAACAGCACAATACCTAAATTATGGTACAGAGCAGCATCATCGGGCGCAACAGCTATTCCCGTTTGAAAAACTGCCATTGCTTCATCAAATTTGCCTTCCTGCGCCAGAATGCAGCCCCAATTGCTGTATGCTTTGACAGCCCAGGGTAAAACTGCTCGATCGGAGCTTTGTTTCCAGCAGGATATCGCTTGCTGGTAACTGTCAATTGCTGCTGCTATTTTTCCTTGCTGTTGGAAAGCAGTGCCAGTCTTGTAAAGAGTTCTGACATCTAAATTGGTATTTTGTGCGATCGCTTCGGTGGCGATCGCAGTTAAATTACTGATTTTAAAATGTAAATTGTGGCCGCTAGTCATAACTGACATCACACTGATTAGGACTTACCAGAAAGAATTGGTTTAAAGCCGGAACCCCGATCGGGAGAAATTCAAATCAGACTATTCATTACTCCAATCCTCGGACTGACCGGAAGAGGCCGCTGTCAACTGTCAACTGTCAACTGTCAACTGTCAACTGAATGAAGCACGGATCGTCTTACTATGTTCTATTTGGGATTTTCGATGGGGGAGCGTTGATTGATATCGGTTTGGATACTCCCTAACCTACAGTTGTATGATTTTGAGACAATGGTATCTGAAACCAGGTATTTTCACTCAACTACTTCGTTGCCTACCTCGAATCAGTAAAGTATTCAGTTTTTTGGGCAGCAGTACGTAAGTTGTGACAGATCTGAGTAACAGTAACAAGGCTTGTTGTTAATCAGAATTTACGCTCTATTTTTCAGGCGATACACCGTACCTTCTCTATATATAATCCACATCAAAAAGATTGGCAAGAGTTAGTGCTATATATAATGAATTTTCTTGTTTGTTATCAGTTTAAAAAAAAATCATAGCAAAAAATAAATACTTGCTTTCCCACAGGAGCGTCAGAGTTGAATAAAAAAAAATAGACTCTTGTTCTCCCACTAGATTTATATCTTCAAGTATTTTAAAATTCAATAAAATTCAAAGTTATTGTAGGGTGCGTCAGGGCGATTATTTTTGATAACAGACGAAGAATATTCTACCTGACGCACCCTACGGCTACGGCTCAAGTCTAATAAAATCTAAACTCTCAAATCTAATTAATTATCAGAAAGAAGTATTGACCAATCAATCCCTCAATCTCAAATCTCAAATCTATAGCGGTTCTAAAAAAAGTGAGGTATCTTAATGCCCAATGCCCAATGCCCAATGCCCAATGCCCAATGCCCAATGCCCTATCCGCATGAGTATCTAATCTTTTTGATAAAAGTTATATGTCAATGGTAGATATACCCTACATAGGGTTGAAATTTAGATAATTTCAAAGTTGTTTGACCCAAGATTCAGGTTAGAACCGACTTGGGCAACAATCGAAACTTGTCCGTTTTGATTGCGGTAGTACAGCAAACCGTCAGCCGGGTTGTAGACGACATTAGCCGCGCCCGGAGTCCCAGGAGTGTTGGGATTGAAATTGGGGTCTGTAATAAATTGGTTGCCAACTAGATTGCCCGGTATCAAAGCATTAAATACAGCTCCATCGAGTTGAATTTTATCTTCTGTAGGATTGAAATCTGTCAGCGTATCCATATTATCGGCACCGACAAACTCGAAGCGGAATGTATCTGCTCCTGCACCACCTGTGAGGGTATCATTTCCTCTGTTGCCAGAAATAATATCGTTGCCGGCACCGCCTTCTACGATGTCATTGCCTTTGCCGCCAAACAAAATATCGTTTCCTTCGCCGCCCCTAACGGTGTCATTTCCTAAATTGCCATTTACAAAGTCATCTCCAGGGCCTCCCTCAACCACATCATCGCCTTTACCGCCGAACAAAGTATCATTTCCTTCACCACCGATAAGGTAGTCATTGCCCTCACCGCCGAAAAGGTTGTCGTTCCCGTCACCGCCGAAAATGTTGTCGTTGCCGAGGTCGCCAAACAGGAAGTCATCGCCACTGCCACCGTCTATCAAATCATCACCTTTACCTCCAAAAACAGTATCATTGCCTTCTCCACTGCGGATGGTATCGGCTCCTTGATTGCCAAAAAGAACGTCTTCGCCAGCACCGCCCTCGATTAAATCATCGCCTTTACCGGCGAAGACAGTATCATTGCCGTCGCCACCTCTTACGGTGTCATTGCCGTCTAGAGCAAATATGATGTCATTGCCACCTAGAGCTGCTACTTCATCGTTACCAGAACCTAGAATGATTTGATCCGAACCGCTACTACCGTTAATCCTGTTTGGTATATCGGGCGAGCCTTGAATAATTAAACCGCCAATAGCGTTTGGTTGAACGCTTAGGGGTTGAGTTGGATTTGTTATTTGGGACATTGCCAGTCATCTCGCATAGGGGGGATATCTATCGGGAGTCTTCATATCTCTTGTGAATTTTACTGGCTAAAATTCTAATTTCCGGAATAGTTTTATCTGCAATTAATCAAAAAAAAATCAATGATTTTTTTGATTTTTTTGTATGTAAAATTACTGATAAATAAGCGGGAACCATTTAAATCTTCATACGTCTTCTATTAATTTATATTAAAAAATCTAGATAGTTTGGGGATTCCTATCTATGTGAAAATACTGATGGATGCGGAAAATATTTAACTATTCATACGTCTTTTATTCAGACCTCAAAACTATTTTCTGTGAACGAGAGTTGCACTAGCTTGGTCTGTCGGAACTAGCAAGACTTCGCTAATATTGACGTGGGGCGATCGCGTCGTGCAGAAATACACGACATCCGCTACATCCTCAGCAGTCAAGGGTGTCAGTCCTTGATAGACATTTTTTGCCTTGTCTGAATCGCCGTGAAACCGGACATTGCTAAATTCTGTTTCCACCAAACCAGGTTCTATTTCCGTCACCCGCACTGGTGTTCCCAAAAGGTCTTGTTTCAATCCTTCAGAAATAGCTCTCACCGCTGCTTTGGAAGCGCAATAAACATTACCTTTCGGGTAAGCTTGACGGCCTGCTATTGAGCCGATATTGACTACGTGGCCGCGGCCTCGGCTGACCATTCCAGGCACGATGTAGCGAGTCATGTACAGCAAGCCTTTCACATTGGTATCAATCATTTCTTCCCAATCTTGAAAGTTGCCTTCGTGCAGTTTGTCTAAACCGCGGCTCAATCCCGCATTGTTAATCAGAATATCGATGTTTTTCCAGGCGTCGGGCAGTGCAGCGATCGCCGATTCGACTTGCGGGCGATCGCGCACGTCCAATTCTAGCAAGTAAATCTCGTTCGCTGAGGAGACTAATTTTGTGTCTGCAAGTTCTTTGGCAAGGCGATCGAGCTTTTCCCGGCGGCGGGCTGCTAAAATTAGTTTGGCTCCACCTGTGGCGAATATCTTGCCACAGGCTGCTCCGATACCGCTACTGGCACCGGTAATGAAAACAATTTGATTTTGGATAGAAATCATTTTTTGTCAGTTGACAGTTGACAGTTGACAGTTGACAGTTGACTGTTAGCAGTTGTCAGTTGATAGTTGACAGTTGTCAGTTGTCAGTTGACAGTTGACAGTTGTCAGTTGTCAGTTGATAGTTGACTGTTAGCAGTTGTTATTGGTTATTTGCGATCGATAAGCTTCCAGGTTCTGATTCCAATGCCCGATGCCCGATGCCCGATGCCCGATGCCCAATTCCCCATAACACCTATTTTATTATTTAACAACCCGCAATCGCACGCTAACCATTGCAATTCCGCCTTGTCGCATCAAAACTGCTGAAATCCAGCGATTTTCAGGAGTAGCCGGAGCTTTACCTACTTTAAAAATCCCGCCGGAATTCAGCAAATCCAGATCGACTTCTGCGGACTTGAAAAAAGTTTTTTCGTTAACGGGCTCCTCCAAAATAGTTCCGATTAAAATGTCATTGCCGATCGGCTCTAGTACAATGGCATCAAAATTGTACTCTTCGCCCACCTTCACTTGCTCCGGCACATTTACTTGAAGTTTGGGAGGATTTTTACCAGAAGTAATCTGATTTTGTTCTGCTAAAATTTCTTGCTTAACTATTTTTTCACCCTCAAAGCGCTGCTGAGAACGGATGGTAGCTTTGAGGTTTAATTCTCTGCCATCCTGTTTCTGGGTGCCTGCAATTGTAGTTACGGTATCAGCGATAATTGCGTTACCTTCGGTTTTCCAAGACTTCAGTTCGGTGCGATAATTCAAATTCGGATATCGCTGCCAGAGTTGGGTGAGGGCTTTTTCCATGCTTTGGCTGTTTAAGCCGTCAGAATGAGTGAAATTCTGGCTGTAAAATGCCATGACTGCTTTGACATCGCGCCGGTTGGCGGCTGCGTCTATTTCTGTTAGCAGTTTGGTGAGTGGGGCTGGGGCATTGGCTGGGGTTTGGGCGATCGCCTGGGGAGTTGCCGCGATCGCGCTTACCGCACTCGGGTGCAATACGCCAGCACCTACAACTGCTAAACATAACAACATTTGAGCTATCGACTGGCCGCCGAAGCAGCCAAACACGATCGCGCGATCGGCTTTTTCGTCCCGACGGCTGGCAAAATACTGAGATACACTTGGCACTAAATTCAAAAAATTACGCATTAGATGATACTTTGGTTATTTGTCAGGGGTCGCGGCGCGGGCAACGGTTCGCCTGCAACGAAAAACTGACAACGGAAGGAGAGATACGGCACAATCTCATTTTAGATTGCTGATTGAAAATTAGCTGAAACTGCCGGAACAATAAGCATAATAATCTAAAACCTCTAATCTAAAATCGATCGACCTGTGGAACTTGTAAAAGAAACAAATACCTTGACAAAAACCCCCCTGCGGTTGTTGGTTGCAGCTAGCGGCACGGGAGGACATCTATTTCCGGCGATCGCCACAGCTCGTCAGTTGAGCGACTGTCAGATCGAATGGCTGGGAGTGCCAGACCGCATGGAGACGCAATTAGTTCCCTCCCTTTACCCCCTCCATACGATCGCCGTTGAAGGCTTTCAGCAGCGATTTGGACTCGGTACACTGCGAATTTTGGGCGGACTCCTCGGCTCGATCATTCAGGTACGGAAGTTGCTCAAAGCGGGAAATTTTCAGGGAGTATTTACTACCGGCGGTTACATCGCAGCACCGGCTATTTTGGCGGCTCGCTCTTTGGGTTTGCCGGTGATTCTCCACGAATCTAATGCAATTCCTGGGAAGGTGACGCGGTGGTTTAGTCCTTTTTGCACTGCTGTGGCGATCGGATTTGAAGCAGCGGCAAAGCATTTACCCCGCGCGAAAACGGTGGTTGCGGGTACGCCAGTGCGATCGCAATTCTTGACTCGCGAACCTCTAAAGTTACCAATTCCTGACAGCGTACCTGTAATTTTAGTAATGGGTGGCTCCCAAGGAGCTGTCGCCGTCAATAAATTAGTGCGCGAATGTGCTCCGGCTTGGTTTGAGGCGGGTGCGTGGGTAGTTCACCTCACCGGAAATAATGACCCGGATGCTGAAAGCTTGAAGCACGAACAGTATCTGTCGATGCCATTTTATGATAATGTAGCGGGTTTGTTACAGCGAGCAAATATAGCAATTAGTCGATCGGGCGCCAGTGCTCTAACAGAATTAGCAGTTACAGGAATGCCTTCTATTTTAATTCCTTTCCCCCACGCCGCAGACGATCACCAAAGATTTAACGCCGAAGTATTTGCCGCAGCAGGCGCCGCCGTGGTATTCCGTCAAAGCGAACTGACAGCAGAGGTATTGCAAAGCAAAGTCTTATATTTGTTAAAAGATTCCGAATATTTGGCAAAAATGTCTCAAGGTGCTCTTCAATTAGCGGTGACAGACAGTACGGAACGTTTGGCAAATTTAGTCAGAGAATTGTTGGTGCGGTAGCGAAAATAGGACACCGCCACTAATTTAACGAGTTCTTTTTAATGAGGGTAAAGCGTAAAATCCCTGTCTAACCAAATAACATAAAACACAGCCCCATCCCGATAACCAACCATCGGAGCCATCCCACAAAACCGAAAAGCAATAAAATTTACATCCTCCTTAAGATGGCTGGGAATAGGTGCTCTAATGGAACTTCGGGCTATCTTCTCGTAGCCCAATCCGTGACGGGGACAAGCATTAATCTCACTCCAGGTAAGCTGATTTAATTTGTAGAGCGTATCTGCAAAAGCAGCCTTTTCATCTTTTGTGCATTGAGAAAGAGAGTAATCTTTATTCATGTATCGCAAAGAAAATAGAGGTGACTCCTGCTCTGGCGGTAAATTAACAATTTCTCTAGATGAAATCCTTTTCCCTTTTTCTTGGCGTTGATTTGCCTTAAGATGCTTCTTCACAATTGAGTTGAGTCTTGAAGTATTTTTTCAGGGATTGATGAGTAATTTTTCCGCTATTTTGAGCAGCAAGTTTCCAGGGATATTCTTCGTGTGTCATGTTGCTTAACTTCCATGCAGCAAACTGCCCAAACACAGAGTAAACTTCATCAAGCAGGCTCTTAGTTTCTTCGTCGTAAATCGAAAAGTTTATATATTCTGGACATGGAATTGCACCAGTACCATACTTTTTATAGTGACGGTACAAATCAGGAACAACGGGCCCGTGAGTCCATGCTTCTATGGCTTCAGGAAATAGCGGTTCATCGTACAAAGCTAAATGAAAGCCTTGAGCATAGTAAACCAATTTCTGAAGCTTGAGATTAGATATCAGATCGCCAGCATCTTCACTTGCCTGAGCCAAAAAGTATTTGGCTGCATCATAACAACTCAGCATAACTTACTTGCTAGTCATTAAAGGGCTAAACTAGAACGAGATTTTTTTGACACTCCCGCGACTCAACCAGACTATATTTGTCTGGAGACGTTTTCACGGGGAATTGCGAGCCGTGGGAGTTTACTTACATTATACTATATTTTCTCAATCTATGCCATATTCAATTTAACAAAATTAACTACCGATTCTAAGCCTTCTTTTGTCTTCAGGTTAGTAAACACAAAAGGCTTCTCCCCGCGCATCTTTTTAGCATCCCGTTCCATCACGCCCAAATCTGCTCCCACAAAAGGCGCGAGATCTGTTTTATTAATTACCAATAAATCCGACTTAGTAATTCCCGGCCCGCCCTTGCGCGGAATTTTATCCCCCGCAGCCACATCAATCACGTAAATTGTCAAATCCACCAACTCCGGGCTAAAAGTTGCCGCCAAATTGTCGCCGCCGCTTTCGACAAACACTAAATCTAAATTAGTAAATTTGTATTCTAACTCTTCTATAGCTACCAAATTGATCGAAGCATCTTCGCGGATAGCAGTGTGGGGACAGCCTCCAGTTTCTACTCCCAAAATGCGATCGCTCTCCAAAGCTTGACTCCGAACCAAAAACTGTGCATCCTCCTGAGTATAGATATCATTAGTCACCACAGCAATCTGGTACTGTTGGCGCAGCGTCTTACACAAAGCATCCAGTAAAGCAGTTTTTCCCGAACCAACCGGGCCAGCAATTCCTACACGAAAAGCACTCATAGCGATTTTAGATTTTAGATTTTAGCAATCTTGGACGGCTTTTTAGGTACGTTGTTGCGCTTAAGCGCTCTTTCATCAGATATAAGAGAAGAGCGCTGAAGCGCAACTACGTACCTTGGATGAAAGCACTCTTTCATCAGATATAAGAGAAGAGCGCTGAAGCGCAACTACGTACCTTGGATGAAAGCGCTCTTTCATCAGATATAAGAGAAGAGCGCTGAAGCGCAACTACATACCTTGTAATTTGAAATTTCAACTGCGAAACAAGCGAGTGTACTGAGTTTCATGCGCCATGCTAGCCAGTCCCAATCCCCAACTGCAACTACCGAGGTCATCATCTTCTAATTGTAAAACTTCTCGCGCCGTTAAACTAATTTGACACTGCAAATCTAATAGTAACTGTTGGCCCGCAGTTTGACCGAGAGGAATCAGTTTCACGCCCGCACTCGCCAAATTTGCAGCCCAACTGTACAAATATCCTACCACGGCTGCTTCCTCTTCAATCTGCCAGCAAGCCGCCGCAATCCCAAAGCCGATCGCAAAATTGCACTGATTGCCACCAACTTCCACCAAATCTTTTACAATAGTTGTCAAAGCAGAAGGTACGGGCAATCGCAAATCCAGCAACAACCGCGTCAAAGTCCGCCCCATCTGCCAACTTTGCAAGCGCAACTCTTCAGTTTCCTTAGCAGCAGTCGCCCAAGCATTCCAATAACTCAAAGCCCTCAAATCCCCAATCTTCGCCGCCCTCAAAGCCCGTACCGCCACAGCCGCTTCTACTCGCACCGCCCCAAATTCCAGCGAATTTTCCAACCAATTCCTCAAACTGCTCTCGCTGTCGATCGCACCAGCTTCTACCAGACTCTCGATTCCCTCAGAATAACTATAAGCTCCCACAGGTGCAAAAGCTAACTGCAACAAACATAAAAGTTGATTGTTCACTGTTATTTGTTATTTGTTATTTGTTATTTGTTATTTGTTATTTGTTATTTGTTATTTGTTATTTGTTATTTGTTATTTGTTATTTGTTATTTGTTATTTTGCCCCATTCCCCATTCCCCATTCCCCATTCCCCATTCCCCATTCCTAATGACTGTGGCCGTAAGCGCCGATTTCCGGCTGAAACGGCACAATTTCCTCTATTACTTCCAAACCCATTTTTTCCAGCATTCCCTGCAAAACAGAATCACGAGAAAGCCTTAAATAATTATCAGCAACTTCTAAAGCTACGTGGCGGTTTCCCAAATGATAAGCCGCCCGCATCAGCAGCAGCCCTGTCGAGGCCCTTGTGGTAAGTACCGGTTCGGGTTTTGCACTTACCAGTACCAAACAGCTACCGTCTTCGGACTGCAATAAATCTCGATCGCGCAACACCGTACCTCTAGGCAAAGCCAAGTGTAGCACTTCTCCAGCCTCCGTCTCGAATCGGTGGCGGCTGCGAGTGCGATCGTCCGCTGTCATCGGCAAACTAAAGCTGACAACAGCATCGGGATTTGCAGGTAAACGTTTTGTGAAAGTTAGCATTTCTCTATTCTATTCCTCAAAGGAATTGACTTCACATCTAGTTTTTGAGGAATATCTTTTTTATTTCCAATTGCGATCGCAAGTAGTCGCCCAAAATATCTCTTTCTAAACCGCTCCCATTCTTGCATACCAAATATTGGTTATTTTGTCAAGCACTTCTTTACAGACGATCGCCATTTTCTCAAAAATGATTGCATACCGTGCAGTAACTCAAACTATAGAACGGGAGAGGAAGAAAGACTAAAACCATCTATATTTATTGATTTCCCGCTTGTTGCAACCGCAGCAATTCGGCTTGAATTCGTTGTTTGACAGCCGGATCGCGTTGCTGGAGCAAAGTGAGCTGATTGAAGCGACTAACTGTCAAGCCATTGGTTTCGATAATTTTTTTAGCTTGTTGGCAATAATTCACTGCCACGCCGCGCATACCTCCAGATAGGCTGTTAATTCCCTGAGTTTCGTTGCAGACTATTCTGGGAACCGAGCCACCAGCCATTCCTTTAATTTCCTTCATAGCTTCCTCCCGTCTGGGTTCGATTCCCAAGACAGAGCGAGCGTAGCTAGTAATTTCGGCGTTGCTAATTTCTTGAGCTTGGGCCGCCGCTCCGAAAACAAGGCTTGGAGATTTTGCGTACAAGTCAGGGGCCCATCCGCTAGCCAAAGCTGCTGCGGAAATGATGCCTGCGAACAGCGATTGCCGCAGCATCCGGTTTAGGCGAAATTTAGAGGTGTTGAGTGAGGTGTTCATGGTCGTCGGTTATTGCTTGCGTGGAGATAAAAATGACACAGCGCACTGAGGCTCAATATTACAGAATAATGTGGTGGCCAAAAAGTTCCTGCCCTTGAGTGACAATTTTTAATTCCAGCACTCTTGATTTGCTAGTTGCTAGGGCGATTCACGATCGGGATAGCTACGCTTCACGACTTTTTAGCAATTTCCATCCTTTGACCGATTGTAACATCTTTAATAAGTTAACCGATCGCCAAATTCACAGGGTATTTTTCATTACAGAGCGTTCCCCAATTGCCTCTACCAAATAATACTCACCGCTCAAATCTTAAATAATCCTAAAAGTCCTTGACAAACTTCTCACATTAATTATTCAAATTCAGGTGCGATCGGCTTTCATTCAGTTGACAGTTGACAGTTGACCTGTGACAGCGACCTCTACCTCGAAGGAAGAGGATTGGAGTAATGAATAGTCTGATTTTAATTCCTCCCTACAAGGGTTCCGGCTTTAAACCAATTCTTTCTGGTAAGTCAGACAATTTGAGATTTGAGATTTGAGATTTGAGATTCGGGAATGACTGATCGGGGTTTGGCTCACTGGCCTACAATTGCATTCTTTTGAGGGTGTTAAATTTAGGATCGATCGCACTCATCAATTCTTTCAAGCATAGGACTAACGCCAAGGGACTAAAGAAACCAGTTTTTTCGCTATCTTAAGGATTTGAACCAAATATTTGGGCTGAAAACCCGGTTTCTGGCAAGGGCGAATGCGATCGCCAACTCAATGATTTATGTAATGTTAAGCAGAGGCGGATTTGTCGATCGAGAAAATCCCCTCTTGGGAGAGGCGCACTCAGTGAACCGGAACCCGAACCAACGTCGATTTTACCGAAAAGCGAGCGGAAAGCCCCCGACTTTAGGCGTGGGGATGAACGCGGTGGTGACTTTAGCCACCTTGAAGAAGTTGGTCGCTAAAAAGTTTTATCTAAAATATTTTATGATAAAGTAGAATCATGATAATTCGAGAAGCCAAGCTACTGAAAGGCACCAAGAAGTATGTCAATCTACAGATTAATCTGGGAGCTTAAACAGGAGCGTTGACCGAAAAGCCGGTCGTTAGGTCTAAAATTTTGGGTTCGATCCTCAGAAGTGTCGTTCGCAACTATCCGTTTTTGCGCGGACTAAATCATCCCGAATTTCAAATCTCAAACTTGTTCTGAGCGAAGCCGAAGAATCTCAAGTCTAAAATAGTATTAGCCCCCAGAGCAGCAGTGGAGTTGTGCTTGCCTATCTGGGGGCCATACCGATGTGCGCGGTGCTACTATTTACTGCTACACAAAACTTAGCTAAACTTTTTCAAGTCTCACTATTCAATCAAGATTGCTCTTGAAGGGTCTGCTTCCTGCTTCACCCAAGGGAGTCGGCTCGCAACTTGTCCACAGGCGTAAATTCGGA
>NZ_JAEQCB010000112.1:0-19578 GCF_020738785.1 Microcoleus sp. PH2017_05_CCC_O_A
TTAAGGCTTTCGGGTAAATTTGCGGAATTTTCGACTAATTTTGGAGGTGCGACATCCGATAAAGTTTTCACAACCGTCTCAGCTTGCAAACTTGCGGAAGTTTCCTGACTTGAAGTTCGACTTCCGGGTAAAGTTGCGGAATTTTCGAGTAAATTTGGAGGTGCGACATCCGACAAAGTTTCGACGAATTCAGCAATTGGCAAACTTGTGGGAGTTTCCCGAGTTGAAGTTCGACTTTCGGATGAAGTTGTCGAATTTTCGAGCAAGTTTCCCGATGCGACATCCGACAAAGTTTCGACGACTTCAGCAATTGGTAAACTTGCGGGAGTTTCCTGAGTTGAAGTTCTACTTTCGGATGAAATTGTAGAATTTTCTAGCAAGTTTCCCGATGCGACATCCGACAAAGTTTCGACGACTTCAGCAATTGGTAAATTTTCCCGACTTGGCGACTGCGAAACATCAGATTGAGAATCAACCTCTGCAACTTCCGGCAAAAACTGACTCTCAATCAAAGACAAATAATCAACAGCCTTCGCAAACTCCAACCTTGGGAAAAAAGGCGACAACTTCCAGCGTTTCGCCACCTCTAGCATATCGCGAGTCGGGCCGCCGCCGTGGTCGCCAACTCCCGGCAACCAAAGAGCATCTTGCAAACCAGTTTTAACTTGCCAGTCAAAAGCATGACTTGCCATTTTTACAGATTCTACACTTTCGCCGATCGCGCCAGACATCATGCTAAATATTTTAGTACCATCCAACCCTTCCCACCAAAAAGCACCGTGGGGAAATTCCGTCGAATCATTCCAGCGCAACTTCTGCGTCACAAAATAGTCAACTCCACCTTGCCGCAAAATCTGAGGTAATTGCCATCCAAAGCCAAAAGTATCCGGTAGCCAAGCCACCCGCATCAACTCCCCAAACTTTTCTTTGGCATAACGCTGTCCGTAAAACACTTGCCGCACCATTGACTCAGCCGAAATCAAGTTTAAATCCGGTTCAACCCACATCCCACCGACAACTTCCCAACGTCCGACGGCCACCTGTTTTTGAATTGCAGTAAATAAGTCAGGGCGGTGCTCTTCCATCCAAGCATAAAGCGCTGGAGTTGAATGACAGAAAATCAAATCGGGAAACTCAGATTGCAATTTCAATACCGACTCAAAAGTTCGTTCCGCCGCTTCCCAAGTTTCCGGGACAGGCCACAGCCAAGCTAAGTCTAAATGAGCGTGACCAACCAAATAGATTTTACCTATATATATAGATGTATGGCAAGTTTCAAGTGAGTCAGATCTGGATTGGGAATTTGTAATTTGTAATTGGGAATTTGTAATTGGTAATTGATGATTGGCTGGCGAGTGTATGACTTGATTGAGAAAAGCTATATCGCCAGTTTCACCTATATATATAGATGTGGAGTTCTGATTTTCTGAAACCTGAGAAAGTATCTGCCTACATCCTCCCTCTGCGCCCTCTGCGCCCTCTGCGGTTAAATCATCTAACTCTCCAGAAAAAGAAGGAATATCGGCAGTTTCACCTATATATATAGATGTGGAGTAGCCCGCAGATATCCCAGTAAATTGTGTCGCAACACAGACAAAGATCGATCGAACTTGGCGCGATTCGGCAAAGCAGACCAATCAATCAAACCAACCGCCAAATCAATCTCAGATTGCAGCCTTTCTCCCTTGACGTACATTGGGCGACTTGCTAAAATTTTAATGGATAAATCTTGGGAATGTTTGTTTCCTAAATTTCGAGCGATCGCATTTTGCAAAATCTCTAATTCGTCCGCCACAAAACCCGGATCGAAACAAGTAGAGTCCGCAGCTTCGTACAAACAAATCGATCGCACTAAAGCACCGTTATCGTGTCCAGGACTTACCAACCGTAAAATAACTAAAAATTCATCTCCCGGATTCACCGCCACACTCAACAAAACTCGATCGGCACAATCGAATAAATCACCTTGTCCAACTAACTCACCGTTGACAAAAATAGTCGCATCTTCTGCCCACCAAGTCAAACTCAACAGCAAACGCAAACCCACCACAGGATAGCCGTGCAAATTGTCAGGAATGACAAATTGCTGTCCTAAATAAACAACTTGCTTCCCAGACGGCCAAGCAATATGTCCTTTTTCGTTAAGTTCCGCAACCTGCTTGTTAGAAATACCTACCGAACCGACAGTAGCCGAGTCAGCATCGCAGTACCTCCAACCAGACTGAACGTCCACTTGACTGAGGCGGCGCAACTTCTCTACAACTTCAGAAATATTATTGCTAGCAGGTGGCACAACGGCGCTCATATTTAGTTAAAATAGGACTTGCGTAGGAATCTGGGCTCAGTATCGAACCGCGAAGACGCAAAGGACGCGAAGAAATAAAGGTTTCAGAGGGTTTGAAACTGCGATTAATATCCAGTTTTGATTGTACTGCAAAATTCAGACATTCCGGCGCGAATCTAAAACCTGAATTCAATAATTAAACCTATGTCCGACGGTTACTACGGCCCATACCAAAGCCGACTATTAAATTTTATATCCAAACAGTCCCGCCAAGTTGCCGATAATTGCGATCGCACTTGGCGACAAATTAAACAAACCACTCTCAGCGCTACCCAAATTCTACTTTATCCAGCTTACCTGCTCGTCCAAAGTTCCCGAATGTTGAGCCGACAGTTGCGGGAATCCAGCCAAAAAGTAGATTTACCCGAACTTCAAGAATATACCGATGACGAAAATCCAGATTTTTCGGGAAATTGGTATCCGGGAGAAATTTCCGATGAAAGTTCGATCGACCAAATCTTGCAACTCGCTGAAAATTTGCTAAACTCGTCGCAAACCGCCACAACTTTAGTCAGTTTTCCGCTGTTAATCCAGACAAACCCAGCAACGGAGAAAGCCGATCGCGATTTGCATCCAGCCATCAATTTTATCAAACAAGCTGCCAAGCATCAAACAACTTCCGTCTTAGAACCTCCCCAGGCCAAAACTCAATTAGACAGCCAATCCCAAAAAGTTCAGGGAATCGCGACTTTCATCCCAGCCCGCACTTTAGTCTTAGTCGGAGATGACAATCGCATATTAGATATTTTGACGCCCGAACAGCAAGAACTGCTCGAAAGTCGCATAACTTGGGAAGTCGCCAACGAGGGGCCGGAACGGCGGGAAATTGCTCAAAAAGAATTAAAATTTAATCTCGGTTTAGAGTCTGCTGCGAAAAAATCTCGGTTGGCGCCGGTGCGTCGTTTTTGGGAATTGATGGTCTGGCTCCAGTCGAGTCCGGTTGCTGTGAAAAGAAATCAGTTTGGAGAATCAATCCTCGCAGTCAAAGGCGCGATCGACCGCAATCTCATCTTAGTCCAAAAATCCACCACGCCGATCGCTCCGGCCAACACCGCACAGCCGACGATTGCTCGATCAAATTCGATCGACCGCAATATCCCAAAATTAGAACCTAATTTTAACAGCAAGTTCGATCGCACCGGCAATCCGATCTCCTTTGTCACATTACTCGATCGCGCTGCCGTCAACCTCGAAGAATTTACCCTCCCCCCAGCAGCCCAAACCACCGCTGACAATCCAGAAGTAAAATTTGACACTTCCGCCACGGAAAACAATTCAGGTCTGTCAGCCCGCGAAATCCTCGAAAAATACGCGAAAAACATCGAAAAAATGATTTGGTCGTCCGTAGACCAACTGCTGGGAAAAGAAACGGCAGCTAGTGATAATACTGATAAATCAGTCGCAATTCAGTATTATTTAAAACAACGCCAGGAACAAGATCGAACGGAAAATAGCCCAGAGGTCGATCGACCTTGGTTGAATTGGCAAGACTTATTCGGAGAACCAGCACCGCAGCACTTAATAGTAGGAAGTGCCGAACCCGAGGCAAATGTTCAAAACCTCATATCACAAAATAGCCCAGAAGTCAAGCAGGAAATTGCAAAAACAGTAGAATTGTCAGAAAGTCGATCGACCGCAGTTTCAATATCGCCTTACCCCGAAGCAATTCACAGGATGCTCGCCCAGCTCAAACAGAGCTTGCTTACAAAAGTCCCACAAAGTCAACCCCAAACAGGCTCAAATTTAGCAGTCACTCCAGAAAATAAATCTGGACTCGCAGCAGAATCAACCCCAGAGCGCGCGCCGGAGACCCAAGTGCCAAAAAACACAAACCCGAACACCGCACAAAACAGCAAATCCCCAGCAGCAATCGCCCCCCCCACCAGCAGATATACCCCCGCCCCCAGCATCGCAGCACACCAAAATCAGAGTGCAGGTCTCCCGCCAGCAGACGAATACTTAGAAACAAAAGCAGAATCGATGGGTTACATTAAACACCCACTAGAACAAGTGCTCGAATGGCTCGATTTAGTCATGGTGCGCGTCGAAAAAATCATCGAGCAAATCTGGAATTGGGCAAAAACCAACTTGCCAACAATCCTCAAAAGCAAAGATAAAATTGACTAGAAAACGAGCCTCCCGTGTCCCCGGCTGTCTTACGTGGGGATTAGTCGGTCTGCGGTTTTAACCGCCAGTAAATATTGTATTTGGGGACTAAGCATGGTAATGTAATTGAGTGAGTAGGAATAACCGTCTGCGCGTTGAATCATCCTAGTGCGGAGAAATCCCGGCAACTCAGATATCCGGCTAGAACCGGAATACTTAGAAAGGGCAAATAATGGCAGGTTGAAGAGCGTACCTATCTGGCTTGTGATGGACTCTGAAAGCAAAAGAAAAACTAAAAGTAAGCCCAACTGCAACACCTCTGGTATTGGTAGTTGATTTAAAGGGTCTAGGGGGATATTTGCCTATCCCTTCCAAGTTCGGCTTGGAGAATCCCCCGGCTGAAGCCGTGGGGAGTGTCAATAATCTTTAGCTTATTGGAAAAATTTGGCGGAGCTAAGCGGAGGGCTAAAACCCCGTCCTTTGAGGACTGCTTTCTGCTATAGTCTCCAACAAGTCGGGATAGGGCATTGCCACGACTCTAAATGGATGTGGAGGGAGAGTAAGACTACTCAGGTAGCATCACCCTGGGAAGCGTCAAGAATCACCGCACTTTTAGGGCAGTGAATATGTCAAGATAAAAAAGTTGCCGCAACAGCAGCAAATCAGCTCAGTATTATTTCATCTTTGGAGACTCCCTAGCGTGCTAACCCTCAAAATCGTAGTTAATGTAGTTGTTCTATTTTTTGTTTCCCTGTTCATATTTGGGTTTTTGTCCAATGACCCAGCTCGGAACCCCAACCGCAGAGACATGGAATAAACCAGCTACCTCCCTCGCTGACTCGGGGGCACGTCACCGCAGCCCCCGCACCAGCCAGCAAATCCCCAAAAATTAGTCCAACAAAACTTGACCTCGCACCACTAGCGAGGTTATCTTATGCCGAAAGAAACCAGTTGACAGTTGACAGTTGACAGTTGACAGTTGACAGTTGACAGTTGACAGTTGACCTAGAAGTCCGAGGATTGGAGCAATGAATAGTCTGATTTTAATTCCTCCCTACAAGGAAGGGTTCCGCCTTTAAACCAATTCTTTCTGGTAATCAACCAAGTTTCTGAGGATGAGTCCGTTAGCGACTCGGCACAACCGAAGATTTCCGGTTAACCTTGAAACGCTGCCTGTTAAATGCCAAAATTTGGACGATCGACTCTCCGCTATAAATAAACCTCTAAAATCTAAAATCTAAAATCTAAAATCTAAAATCTAAAATCTAAAATCTAAAATCGGATGATTCACCTGTTGTAACTATGCCCTATCCGGTACCGCCGCCCGAACCCTCTGCCATCATCTACATCGCGAAGCCCAAAAAAGTCGCCCTCACTGTGGCGACAAATGATGGAGACACCCGCAGCAACTCCGCACAAATACCGGAAGCCAGCCCAGAAATCGTTCAGCCCGAACCAACATCCCCGCAACCAGAACCCTCAGCCGCACTCCTCGGTACCACCGAAGCCACCAGTCAGTCTCCTGAAATCGCCACTCCCCTAACCTCCGTGGAAAGTGGCGGCGCAGCGGCGGGATTTCAGCTTCCGGTTGTTCCAGCAGAAAAATCCGAAACTGCGGAAGCCCAGCAAGATACCTCGTTTACTTCTTACCAATTGGGTTCAGTAGAAAATGCCATTGCCGCTCGGAACCGTCAACGAACAGCAGGGGATCAGAGCAAAAAGGACAATAATGCTGTCCGACAGCCAGAAAACGGGTATCAGGCTAAAGGCGAGCAGTTAAAAGATAACTCCCCCGAACCTGCGGAGATTGTTGTTCCCGAACCGCCAGAAACGCCTCCTGCAAAACAGCAAGAGTTCGAGATTCCAACGACGCCAACGACGCCAACGACGCCCCCAGGGCCCAAGCCAGCCACTCCCCCAGCGCCGAAACCGCAGCCCAAACCTGCCGCGCCCGGAGTCCGTACCGCGCCTTCTCAGCGAACGGTGCCATTTCCGGTGAGTCCGGCTGATACGATCGAAATTAAGGCCGATAGTCAAGAATTTGACGACAAACAGCAAATTGTCACGGCGGTTGGTAGGGTTGTGGTGCGGTTCCGACAAACAGTGATTGATGCCGATCGCGCGATCGTCAACCTAGTCACCCGCCAAGTGATAGCATCCGGTAACGTCGCCTATACTCGCGGCCAACAAGTAGTCCGCGGCCGGCAGATGGAATTCAATCTCGGACTCAACTCCGGCGCAGTCGAACAAGCCAGCGGCGAAATATTCCTCCCCGCAGCGGGTAGCGAGTTAACCCCCACACTACCGACAGATATTAGTGCTGGAACCATTCTAGAACAGCCGCTGAGCGATCGGCTGACCAGCCAACAGCCCCTTCGCGGAGTCAAATCCCCCGGCGCTGCTACTATTACCATCGGCGGTGGTGGCGCTGGTGGCGCTGGTGGCGCTGGTGGCGCTGGCGGACGCTTAACCGCCCCCCAAATTACCGGCGCCGTCAACCGCGTCCGCTTTGAAGCAGATCGCCTCGAATTACTGCCAAATGGCGTCAGAGTAGCAACCAACATTCGGATTACTAACGACCCGTTTTCCCCGCCGGAACTCGAATACAGAGCCCGAAGAGCAACAATTACCAGGATTTCCCCCACGGCTGAGGAATTAGTCACAAATTCCCCCCGCTTGGTATTTGACAACCGCGTCAAAATACCCGTGTATCCCCGCAGGCAAGTTTTTGACAGCCAACAGAAAAACGGCCCCTGTTTGACTTTCGGCTACGACGGGGGCGACAGAGGCGGTTTGTTTGCCGAGTGCGGTTTTGAAATATTGCAAAACGGGCCCGTGCGCCTGACTCTGACACCCCAAATTTACCTCCAGCGAATCGTGGAAAAGAACGGTGGAAATCCCTTTTCCCCCGACAGCTACGGGCTGAGAGCAAAGCTGGGCGCGACTTTGGGCCCGCGCACCAGCCTTGAAGGATCGGCGTTATTTCTGAATTTTGATAATTTCCCGAATTTAGCTGAAAATGCTTTTCGGGGTAATGTGCGCTTGCGACAGTCGATCGGCAATCACAATTTAGCAGCAGAATATAGTTATCGCGATCGACTGTTTAACGGTTCTCTAGGCTTTCAAACCGTCAACAGCAGTCTCGGGGCCGTCCTCACTTCCCCACAGATGCAAATCGGCAATACAGGCATCAATTTCAGCTACCAAGCTGGATATCAATTTATCAATGCTGACACCGATCGAGCAGATTTGCTCGAACCAGTGCGCGAAAACAACCGCATCGATTTGGGCCGAGGCCAAGTCAGCGTCGCCCTCAGCCGCGGCTTCAACCTGTGGCAAGGTAAACCGCTCCCCCGCACTCCCACCCAGGGTTTGAGGTACACCCGGACGCCGGTGGTTCCCTTCTTGCAACTGGCTTTGGGAGTCCGAGGAGTTGGCTCTTATTATAGTAGTGGCGATCGACAAAATTCGATCGCCAGCAGCATCGGCATTCAAGGGCAGTTCGGCCATTTCTCCCGCCCTTTCCTCGACTACACTGGATTTAACGTGACTTACACTCAGGTAGCGCGGGACGGGGTATCGCCTTATTTGTTCGATCGGCTAGTAGATTTGAAAGTCCTGTCTTTTGGACTCGTGCAGCAAGTTTACGGAGGCTTTCGAGTCGGATTTCAAAGTGCTATTAATCTAGACAGCAGGGAAACAATCAGTACGAACTACACTTTAGAATACAGCCGTCGCAGCTACGCAATTATTTTGCGTTTTAATCCTGAGCGTCAAGTCGGCAGCCTGACGTTTAGAATTAGTGACTTCAACTGGAACGGCACACCCCAACCATTTTCCGGGGACGTGCGAACAGTAGAAGGAGGCGTGCGTTTATCCGATTAATTCAATTGGGTAATTGGTAATTAGTAATGGGTAATTGGGTTATTGGTTATTGGTAATTGGTAATTGGTAATTGGTAATTGGTAATTGGTAATAATGAAGCCAAAAAAATCAACAATTCTCAATTCTCCAATTCTCAATTCTCCAATTCTCCCTTCCCAAGAAAGAAAAACTAACGTTCGCGTTGCCTCGTAGGCGACACCACTCCTAACAACTAACAACTGACAACTGACAACTGACAACTGACAACTAACAACTGACAACTGACAACTAACAACTAACAACTGACAACTAACAACTGACAACTAACAACTGACAACTGACAACTGACAACTGACAACTAACAACTGACAACTGACAAATTACCAATTCCCATGACAGATGGACGTACAATATCTGCACAAGCAGCGGCTCTGCTGGTTCACTACGGTTTTGACCTAGGTGGCAAAAAAGCAGAGAAATTGGCTGGTGAATGGTTGACCAAGTATCCCGGCTATTGGTTGCGTTTAGCAGTGGTTGAAGCGCTTTATCAAGGGCGCTACAAAGCTGTTTCTGTCGGACAGCTATTGAGTATGTGGCACCGGATAGGCCAACCACTCTATCATTTTAATCGCGAGTTTGAACGCTTAGTTTGCAACAATTTTCCTCAAGATTTAACCTTTGAAAGTTATGCTCAACCGTCGCAGGAAGAGATACTTTTATCCCACCCGGAATCCGAATTCGGTGTCGCCGAAATAGATACGAGCAAGCAGTCAGAAGCAGAACTCGATCGCGCGTCAGATGCAGAAGTCCCGAATACAGAAGCCCCGGAAACAGAAAAACTCGCCACTGCTGGCGATCGCACTCAAGAAAATACAGAAGTTGTAGTATATGAAGATGTGGATGTTACGGCTCTGGCCGATGGAGCCGAACCCGATCGCCAATTAACAGACAAACCTGTCGCAAAATCATTCCCAGTTGCCAAACATACTGATTTTCACACTAAGTTAAAAGCCGTTGCCCGAGAAGGCCGCAGAAAGAAAGGAGAAAGCATCAAAAAGAAATAAGGTGTCAGTCGATTTTCTATGTTTAGATTTACTTCACAGATTCATCTGGGAGCTTGAAAAGGAGTCTAAAATTTTGGGATAATTACTCAGGATAGTCGGGGCTTGTATTCATTTTGGGAAATTAGATATAGAGGTTCTCCCTGCAAGTGAGGTACTCACCAATTACCAGAAAGAATTGGTTGAAAGCCGGAACCCTTATAGGGAGAAATAAAAATCAGACTATTCATTACTCCAATCCTCGGACTTCCTTTGTCAACTGTCAACTGTCAACTGTCAACTGTCAACTGTCAACTGTCAACTGTCAACGGTCAACGGTCAACTGTCAACTTTTCGGACTTCCACCCATCCGAATTTCCGAACAAAAAGATGCTTGTTCCGTACCGTCAGCTTGCTTAACAACGCTAGTCCGCAAGCGCAGATTGGGGATGAGATACCACAGCCTTTCTTCTGCATGGACAGTATCTGATTCTGTAATCAATGTCAGCACATCGTCGCCGCCCATCACGTAGCGGGTGTTTCCCTTGGCTTGCAATACTTTGCCTTCGCTGGGATTGTCGGGATTCGGGACGATCGCCAATATTGTAGAACCAACTTGTTTAGCTTGGTTGCGATCGGGAACACCGTCCCAAGAAATCCGAACGCCCCTGAGTCCAGTTGAGTCCGGGTTAGTCGAGTGCTGTTGGCAAAGTTTGACGACTGCTGCATCGTTAGCTGTCAGCATTTCTATTTTGAGGTCAGATTTACCTGCTTGCAATTCCCCAGAATTGAGATTGTGTACGGTGCGCTGGGAAAACCATTTGCCTGCACTTAACTCGAAAAACTCGATAACATCCATGAAATTTGTCTCTAAACTTAAATAGTTCTTGATTTGCGATCGCGACTTGCGCGCTATCGAGTCAGAAAACCGGTTTTTTCTTGAGTAACTAGCCGCCCAACCAATGATTTTAGCGAGAAACCCGGTTTAAGAGTGCAAGTCCTGTTTTCTATTTTAAAGGAACGGGGCGCACCTGCAAAGCTTTCCGGGAGGTTTGAGTCAAGCAGGTTGCAGGTGCGGTTGAGGCACGAAACCCAAGCAGGCGGGCATCTGTCGGGCAGATCCAGCCCGATCGACCTAAAATTAGAGCATTCGCTACCGTATTTCGCTAAACAAGTCTTGTTCGCACATCAAACAGGATGGCGATCGCTCAAAAATTTTAGCTTAACTCCGTCCCAAAACGGGTACAGGCTGCCAACTTAACTCTTGGCCCCAAATTTTAGATCAATGTTCAACTTTCCCGATTCACTGCGCTGCAAGTCAATTTTTTAATCGTAAACGCGCCCAAGCCTCCGTCCGTCTCAAACTTGTACAGCCACTTTTCCTGAGAGTAGCCGAAGGAAGTCGAAGTATCTAAAATCTAAAATCTAAAATCTAAAATCTAAAATCTAAAATCTAAAATCTAAAATCTAAAATCTATTGGTAGTGTGGAGCGATCGACAATCATTCCCCAAAACCCGTTATGTTAAGAAAAACAACGATATATGTCAGATAGTTGTCGATCGCTAGATTTTGGGCTTTGAGTTGAACGATCTTGGCGGCGGTTGATGGCAATCGCAGGCATTGAAAATTCTCAAACCAGACTCAGACAAAAAAACCAGCGATTCATCGAACGATCGCCAAACCGAGGGCAGCAGCCCGGTAGCAAATAGCCTTTAAATATGCCATGCTAAGTAAACGAGCAAAGTAAGCAAGAAAACTTTCTCGATCGGGTTTTGGGCAAGGTGCAGCTAGCGATCGCATACATTAAAAAAAGACATACACAAATTTATGAGCGAGTTTACACAAGGGCTGGATAAAATGCAGCCCGCAGAACAGACGCACTGTTTGGGAATCCTACCAAGTCAGCTAGCAGCGACTTCCGACTCAGAGAAATTATACAGCTTACTAACAGATTACAATTTTATTGAAGCCAAGCTGTCAGCAGCGGGAGCACAAGCGCTAATAGAAGATTACGATTTAGCAACAAGTCCCGATATTATCACCTCCGATGAAAAAGCCGACAAACTCAAATTAATCCAAGAAGCAATCAGGCTTTCTGCCCACATTTTAGCCAAAGATAAAACCCAACTAGCTACCCAACTAATTGCCCGGTTGATGCGCTTTGAAATTCCCGAAATTCAAGCACTGCTAGCCCAAGCACAACAACAGAAAATACCCTGGCTGCGGCCGCTAACCCCCAGTTTTACCCCCCCTGGCGGCAGATTGCTACGCACTCTCACCGGACATACAGATTGGGTACAAGCTGTAGCAATTACCCCCGACGGCAAGCGAGCAATTTCTGCATCCTCCGACCACACTCTCAAAGTTTGGGACTTAGAAACAGGAGAAGAACTTTCCACCCTCAAAGGTCATCTTACCTACGTCAATGCTGTAGCAGTAACCCCAGACGGAACAAAAGTAATTTCAGGTTCTTGGGACAATACTATTAAAATTTGGAATTTAGCTACTGGAACAGAAATATTAACATTTGCAGGCGATACTTTTGCAGTAGAAGCCGTAGCAGTAACTCCCGACGGCAAGCGAGTAATTTCTGGTTCATGGGACGGCAGCATAAAAGTTTGGGATTTGTCAACAGGGGCAGTGATTTTCAACCTCAAAGGTCACAGCAGTTTTGTCCAGTCCGTAGCAGTAACTCCAGACAGCAAGCGGTTGATTTCCGGGTCTGGCGACAACAGCATTAAAGTCTGGAACCTAGAAACAGGAAAAGAACTTTTTACCCTTACCGGTCACGCAGATTGGGTAAAAGCTGTAGCAGTAACTCCCGACGGCGAACACATAATTTCCGGCAGTTACGACGGCACAATCAAAGTTTGGAGTTTGAGTGCCAGAGAAAAACTTTTCACTTTAGGAATTCACAGCAGTTTCGTCCAAGCTGTGGCAGTCAGTCCCGACGGAAAACGGGTAATTTCGGCGGCCGGCGACAAAACGCTGAAAGTTTGGAATTTGGAAACAAAAGAAGAACTATTTACTTTTACCAATCACATCGCCCCGGTGAATGCTGTTGCTGTCACCCCCGACGGCAAGCGGATAGTTTCTGGTTCCTCTGACAAAACTCTCAAAGTTTGGCACTTAGAAACAGGCAAAGAAAATTTATCATCTGCGGGTCACGATGACTGGGTAAATGCTTTAGCAGTGACAGCCGACGGTAAAAAAGCAATTTCCGGTTCTGGAGACAACAGCATTAAAGTCTGGAATCTGGCAAATGGAGAGGAAATTTTTGCTATTCCCGGTCATAAAGATTGGGTAAAAGCAATCGCTGTTACCCCGGACAGCCAGAGAATAGTTTCAGGTTCAGGTGACAAAACAGTTAAAGTTTGGAATCTGGAAACTGGAGAAGAAATATTTAGTCTGACAGGTCATACAGATTGGGTAAATTCGGTTGCTGTTACCCCCGACGGCAGGCTGGCGATTTCTGGTTCGGGAGACAAAAGTATTAAAATTTGGAATTTGGAAACAGGAGAGGAAGTTTTTACATTTATCGGTCACACCGACGGGATAAAAGCTGTGGCAGTTACTCCCGATGGCAAGCGGATAATTTCGGCTTCCGGCGACACAAGTCTGAAAGTTTGGAGTTTGGGAAAAGAAAATAATATTTTGGCAAATTTATGGAATTTAGTCGTTAAAAATCAACTTTTTACTCTTAAAGGTCATGAGAGTTTTGTGAATGCTGTGGTAGTTACCACAGACGGTAAATGGGGAATTTCTGGGGGAAGGAAGAAACTGATTAAAGTTTGGGATTTGTCAAGTCAAAAGGAAATTTTTACTTTGACGGGTCATGCGGATGCGATTACAGCTTTGGCGACTGTGGGAAATAGAGTGATTTCAGTTTCGGATGATAATACTCTGAAAGTTTGGGATTTGTTGAGTCGAAAAATAGTTGCTACTTTCAGGGGAGATAGTGCTTTGAAAGCTTGCGCTATGGCACCAGATGGGGTGACAATTGTCGCGGCGGAAGCTTCGGGACAAGTGCATTTTTTGAAGTTGGAAGAGGGGAAGAGTCAGTTGAGAGTTGACAGTTGACAGTTGAGAGTTGACATGGTTCCGATCGCACTTTTGCTCAATTTGAAAAGTGCGATCGACCTTTTCCCCAATCCAGTTTACAATTGTTCCGGGTCAATGCCGATCGATCGCAGTCTGTCTAACTTAATTCATCTGGGTTAATTCCCATTTCTCGCAGCCGTTCCGCCAAAAGTTGCGATCGCCGCCGTTCCTCTCCTAAAGCTGTTTCTGCAAGTTCTGCCCGCTGTTCGGCTTGTTCTGTCCGCTGTTCGGCTTGTTCTAGGCGTTGACAAATCTCAACGTAGGAGAAAAACCTAGTTCCATCAGGTCGATAAATTTGCAATTCATCGCCTGATAAATCGAACCGGATGGCTAACCTGGGACTCGCGTAGTTTTCCATAGATGCGATCGCATCCAAGCCGTCTTCTCCCCGCAACCAACCCCTGAGTTGATTGTTAGTAGGATTGTAAATGTAATATTCTTCAACTTGGTGGCGATCGTAAAATAGTAATTTCGTCTCCATTTCATCTTGCGTATTGCTAGGAGAGAGAATCTCAAACACAACTTGTGGTGCAATTCCTGACTCGTTCCACTGCTGATAAGAACTCCGTCTCCTTTTCGGTGTGCCGAAGACAACCATCACATCGGGGGCATTAACAATATTTGGTCTTCCCTGAACCGGATACCAAAATAAATCCCCCGCTACAAATACATTCTCGTCATTAGCATACATCCATTCTAGATTTTGCTCAATGACTAGAATCCAGCGAAACTGGTCGGTATTGTTTGCCATTGGTTTGCCGTCGCTTTCGGGGTAGATAATCTCTTCCTGAGTGGGGACTGGGATTTGACTTACCATAACAGTTGTGCGGGGTGAAATACTGTTGAATTTAATTTTAGCAGTTTACGAGGAGTCAGAAGCGCGATCCTCTGCGAGGGCTTCGCCAACGAGCTTTCTCAAAATAACCTATTTCCCTCTCTTCCTCTGCGCCCTCTGCGCCCTCTGCGGTAAAAAATCTTATTCTTGACACTCCTCGACCTGAAGGTGCGAGGATTCTTGAGGAATTTCTACCTCAATTTCCCTGTTTCCAGGGTTCCCAGACTCCTCACGTTTGCTCAATCGAGCGCGAGGATATCTTCTGGGCGTTTAGGCGCGAACGCCAGGTTTCGCGGAGTCCCCGCGTACCAAATTTAAAGCTCGATCGCGAATAGTTTTTGCTGCACCTATATCAGCGTGTTCGTGGTAGCCACATTCAGTGCAAATGAACTTTTCGCCATCTCTATTAGACTTGTCGATGTGACCGCAATTCCGACATTCTTGACTGGAGTATTTGGGATTAACCTTGATTACGATTTTTCCTTGCTTTGCAGCCAGATACTCAATCTTCAGTATTAACTCGCCCCAGCCTGCATCAGAAATAGAACGGTTTAAACCTCTCTTCCTTGATTGCCCATTTTTCAGAAATCTACCTGTTTTTTCGTCAACCTTTACTCGACATCGGCGCATCATGCCGGAAATATTCAAGTCCTCTAGAGCAATCGCGTCAACGTTACGTGACACTATTTTATTGGCAACCTTCCATTGGTAAGCTTGACGCTTATTGCTAATTCTTTGGTGGAAAAGCCCTAGTTTTTTAGCTGCTTTTTTGCGGTTATTACTCCCTTTTGCTTTTCGACTGACCAATAATTTCTTGATGGTACCCGCCACGTGATTTATCCGTGGAATCAATCCCAAATCGAAAATCTAAAATCCTCTCTTCCCCCGAATTTATCCGTGGGGTCAATCTAAAATCTAAAATCTAAAATCTAAAATCGACTGACTTGTCTCTGTCTAATTCTCAGTGTGCGTTTAGCTTTTTTGGTGGCTGAAAACTTGGGATTTTCAATTTGAGCTCCATCTGATAGATGGACTAATTTTGTAATTCCCATATCGCAACCAATTACCTTGACGACATCTTTGAGAGGTTTTGTCGTGTAATCGGGGACAGACTTGTCCTCAATGCGGACGGATACATACCAGCCATTCTGTCGCTTTCTTACCGCACAAGCTTTAATGGTAAAGCCACCAGGAATTGGGCGCGAGTTGTGGAAACGCATCCAACCTAACTTTGGCAAGTAAATTTTACTACCTTGTATTTTTACCCCCATCATAAATGTGAAGGAAGTGAAATTGCTGCGATTCTTGAATTTAGGAAAGCCGCGTCCGTCAAAAAAATTATTATAGGCAGTGTCTAACCGTTTGACGTTCTGTTGTAGAACTGTCGAATCTATCCCGGCAAACCAGGGTCTAGCTGCTTTCAGTTCGGGCAACGCTGTGATTTGAATGTGGCCTGGGTTGCGCCGAGGGTTTTTAACTTTCCCCTTTTTATCTGTTTTGCCTATTTTCCAAGGTTCCCCAGTGGCACCGTTTTTACTGACACAACTGGTCAACGGACAGGCTTCACTTTTTGTCCTAAGGTCGCAATAGTTGCCTTGAATGAACTGTTGGCTATACTGAGTGATCCTGTCATTAAGACACCTGTTGAAATGGCTTCGCAAAATATCCACCCAATTAGACATTTTTAAGTCTTGTGTTTGATTTGGACGCAACTTGTATACATAGTTTGTCAACAAGTTTAACTCCTCGTTTTTCTTGAGCTGTTATTAGTATATAGTGAAATACTTGCGTGTTTGTACTTTTTACATTTCTTTAGGAAAGAGGGTTTAAGGTTTATAGTTTTACTTACAAAGCCGTCCTATAAGGACGAGGTTTTAGACCCATTTCTCTGATAAAAAATCGCAGCGAAAAGCAGGGCGGACACCGCCCGCCCCAGCAAACTACTTCCGCTGCAACTGTACCCCACGAATAGAATAATCCAAAAGCTCGATCGGGTGCATCAAAGTAACAGCCTTCCCCTGCAACTCCAAATGCTTCTTAATTTGCAAAGAACAACCAGGATTAGAAGAAGCAATCAACTCAGCCCCAGTATTCAGCAAATTCTCCACCTTTTGTACTCCCAAATCATCCGCAATTTCCGGCTGAAGCATATTGTAAACCCCCGCACTCCCGCAACACAAAGCAGCATCCACAGGTTCTTTCAACTTCACCCCAGGGATTTGTTGCAACAACTGGCGCGGCTGCAAACTAATCTTTTGTCCGTGCAACAAATGACACGCATCCTGATAAACAATCGTCAAATCTCCCTCAGTCAAAGGATTGAGTTTCGCCGTAATTCCCGCAGTTGCCAAAAATTCTTGTATGTCCTTCACATTAGCAGCAAAATTCTCAGCTTTCTCCCGATAATCCGGGTCATCTGCTAAAATGTGACCGTATTCTTTCAAAGTGTGGCCGCACCCAGCAGCATTGATAATTACACAATCAACGCCCGTATTTTCAAAGCTGTCAATCATTTGTCTCGCCAAGGATTTTGCCTGTTCCGCTTGTCCTTGATGTTCCGGCAAAGCAGCACAGCATCCTTGACTTTTCGGAATCACAACCTCGCAGCCATTAGCCGTCAAAACTCGCACCGTAGCTTCATTAACTGGCGAGAACAACAACCTCTGCACGCAGCCTAAAATCACCCCAACTCGATAGCGTTTCTCCCCTTGTGCGGGAATGACTTCTGGTAAATTATCCCGGAAAGAATCGACAGTAACTTTCGGCAAAATTGATTCCATCGCCGCCAAGCGAGGAAATACTTTTTTCAGCAAACCTGTTTGGCGAATTAGTTTTGGCAGTCCTAATTTTTGATAAAGAAACAGCGGTACCAGCAAAGGCCGCAATCTGTGAGGATAAGGAAAGAGATTAAAAATTAGAGTGCGAATTACATTGTCAGAAAAAGTGCGTTTTTGATTTCGGGTAACTTGGTGGCGAGTTGCGGAAATTAATTTGTCGTATTGAACTCCCGACGGACAAGTTGTGACGCAGGCTAAACAGCCCAAACAAGTATCGAAATGCTGGGATGTTGCTTCGTTTAAAGGTGCGTCGCCTTCGTTGATTGCATCCATTAAATAAATGCGGCCTCTGGGCGAATCCATTTCTTTGCCGAGTACCCGATAACTCGGACAAGTTGACAAGCAAAAACCGCAGTGAAACCCGGGATTTCGAGAGTTTTCAAGTGGGGGTTTTGTGCTAGGAAATTGCTTTCTTTAGCAGGTTTTAAGTCGTCGCTGGGAATTGTAGAATTTTCGGAAGTTTGCATAATATATTACCTAATTATTTTGGTTCGTAGTCAGGACTTTAGTCCTTTCAAATTGCCAGCCTAACTCCATCAAGCAAACAAAAACTTCTCTTCTCTTCTTTTCTCTTCCTTTGCGGTCTTTGCGCCTTCGCGGTTCGTTAAAAAACAAATCTGGTTCACAAATAGACATCTCCATAAAAACCAGTATTGAACAGGCAGGATGCCTGTTCCACAATAAATATGGTCGAGGTATAATGATTTAGACCGGGATTCAATAAAAACTGAACTCCTTACTGCAAACTTTAAACTAAATACCGCTGATAAAACGATCGCAATTTAAAATATTCTCCGGGTCAAACTCTTGCTTGATGCGACGCATTAGATCGATCGCACTTCCAGTATAGCCCCAAACATCTAACCCTACCGTCATAAAACCGCCTTTAGCTTCGCACGCCCTGCGTACCTGCAACAGCGTTTCGGCTGTCGCAGTCTCAAACCGCAAAACTCCTAAACCGCTGCCCGCATGAATCAAAGCATCCTGTACCGGCAACTCGTTAATTGCCTTGACTGCTTCCGAGGGTCTGATGCCTATTTTGCAAATAATTGCTGAATTATTCCCAGAATTCCAGACTGTTTCTGGCAATCTTTGCCATAATTTATCCTCATCATTTTCGCCGCAGTTAGTGCCTTGCAATCCCAACTTTTCGCCAACTTCCAACAACCGGGCGGATTGTTGTTTAACGCTTTCGGCGATGCTTTGAAACCTCACTACCAATCCCGAACCTTTACCCAAACTCAGTTTTTCTACTAACTGTGGTGACAGCAAATCAACGGCTGTCGGTGTTAAAGCAGAAGATAATAAAATTTGAGCAGCTTCAGCTAAAGCATTAGTTTCTCCTGTCAGTATGACAGTTCCCGATGATTCCGGCAGCGGATAAACTCGGAATGTTACTTGACTGATGACGCCTAATGTGCCGTAGGAACCGGTCAACAGTTTCATTAAGTCGTAACCGGCGACATTTTTCACAACTCGACCTCCGGCTACAGCAATTTTACCGTCCGATCGCACAAACGTAATTCCCAACAACAAATCGCGCACGCCCCGGTAGCGGTGCCGCAGCGAACCAGTATCAGCAGTAGCGACAATCCCGCCCAAAGTTGCCTGTTGCGGATATGCTGGATCGATCGGCAAAAATTGACCTGCTTTACCTAAAATTTCCTGCAAATCGGCAAACTTCATGCCCGCCTCCGCAGTCACCGTTAAATCGCCCACAGCGTGTTCTACCAGGCGATTCAGGCGCGCTGTACTCACCACAACGATCCCCCCTGCATCAGGAGATCCCCCTAAATCCCCCTTAAAAAGGGGGACTTTGACAACATCTTGCTCCCCCCTTGTTAAGGGGGGCTGGGGGGGATCGGAGTCTAATTGGACTAAACCGCCCCAATCGAGTTTGCTGCCACTCCCTGTCGGCAAGAGTGCCCAGCGATTTCGCCCTGCACAAGCAATCACTGCGGCGAGTTCTTCCTGAGTATGGGGATAAACGGTACAGGCTATTGAAGTACCTGGGGCAACAGCTTTTTCTACCCGTTCTTGCCAAAAAGCCTCTATATCTTGCCGCAGACAAATGCCAGCAGTGCCGACAATACCCTCTAATTCTTGTGTGCTAACGTAATTTTCTGCCGAAATATTTTTCATGAAGGTTCTCAGACGCCCAGTAAACAAACAATCAAAACAGCCCCTCAAACCATTAAATATGAATACGAGCCGATATTCTAAACATAAACAAACAAATGTCTCAAAACCGACTTTCAGTAGGAATTACTGGTCTCAACGAAGTAATTGACGGCGGCCTGATTCCTCAGCGCTCTTATCTGGTACGCGGCAGCCCGGGTACTGGGAAGACTACCGCTCGTAAAAACCTGGACAAAGCTACCCAAAAGTAGTCAATGTTAGACATCTACGTTAGTAATTTTAGTCCACAGTCCTAAAACTACAGGAATAAA
>NZ_JAEQCB010000113.1:0-36402 GCF_020738785.1 Microcoleus sp. PH2017_05_CCC_O_A
GCAAATAGTCTCGCGCCGCCACAATTTGCTCAAAAAGCTACCCAAATAGTCAAGGATGGGTAGCTTTGTCCATAAATTAAGTTACAGTTCCTAACCCCGCAAGGCGTGCTGACTTTTAGCTCTACAGGAGTAGTTATGCAACTGCAAACAGATATTCGTAGTCGGCAACCGCAAGCAACGCTAGCCAGCGCCGCGAGTGCCTTGGACTGGGCAAAATTTGGCTGCGCCGTACCTGCACCAAAATTGGCTCCTTCGATGTGGGTCAAATTGTTCAATCCGCCAACAGCATTCAGTTTTGACGAAGCGTGGTTGTTGTGTCAGTGCTCCGACCAAAAGTGGCTGGCTTGGATTCCTGATTATGGGGAAATTTTGCTGAGTACGAATGAATTTTGCGCTACTTAGGATCGCAAATTAAATAACTTACAATTTTAATTGTTATTGTGGGATGGGCGTCCCGCCCGTCGTTTTTGGACGGGCGGGACGCCCATCCCACAAACCTGTCGAAGTTATTTAATTCTCATTCCTTAATCGAAAATTATAGTTTGAAATCTATATCCTTCAGGTTTCACAGCATATTTTTGGAAAAAACCAGGTTTCTGCATTATCTCGTTTGTAGTGAGGAATGCGAGTCCTCAGAAATTAAGAAGGACTGAAGTCCTCACTACAAACTAATTCATTGACATTTTGCCAACAAAAAGAGCAATAGAAAACTATTGCTCTTTTTGTGTAAAAACACTTTCTAGTTTTTGTCTTCAGACAGCGGAACTTACTCGCTTATTTGCAAACTGCACGGTTATTTGCATTTCTGACAATCGTGCCTACTTTGCCATTAATCTGAATCGGGTTCTTGGTGCTGGCCCGGATCAAGCGGGGCTGTTTACCCAGACATTCTCTGATTGATTCTGACCAGGTGGTGAGAGCGCGGGTGTATTCTGTACGAGTCGCGGGCGCGCGAAACTGCTCGGTAATTAGGTGATCCGTGGTGATGCTAGTGTCAGTAGCAACATTAGTAATAATTGGAAAGTCAAAGGCTTTGGGTAAAGTTCTTTCAGGAATTTTGCCCGGTACTGTTTGGTAGTTCTTTGAGCCGCCTTTGTAGTCAATACCTGCTTGAGGGGCTGTTTGAGCGAAGGCAGGAATAGGCAAGCTGGCTACCAATACGGTGCAGCAACTCCAAAATAATTTCGATTTCATCCGATTCATCTCCTCAACTTTATGACGGTTAGCACTAATTAGGTAGGGACAAAAACATTAGCTTTAATTTATAAAAAATCTAATGCTAATGAACTTTTATCTTGGTTTTGACCCATCTAATTTATTACCATACATCTTCAAAAACGTACAAACTGGTTGGTCTGACAAACTGTAGAATGGTTTCAGTTGAGTGAGACATTTACACATCTGAAGTTGTTACAGCGTTGGGGACTCGATTTTACCAGAATGATTCATTTTCGATCGATGTCATTGGAACTTTATCAAATTTTGTCTCAGATATCAAGTTTTGTCGATCGCCTGTGGCGTTTTAACACTGGTTGACGGCTCGATCGCCCTTTGAGTGTTATGCGCTATACCAGCGGAAGAAAGATGCTAGAGTGCATCAATGGGCGTTTGAGTATTTTCAGGCGACAATAGACAGAGAAGGGGCTTGAAAATAGGTGATTTTAGTGGAAGATAGTAAATTTATCGACGTATCGGAAATCATGGGTGTTCCCGCGGCTCCTGCGGGCTACAAGTCGGGCTTTGTGGGTATTATCGGGCGCCCGAATGTTGGCAAATCCACCCTGATGAATCAGTTGGTAGGACAGAAAATTGCCATTACTTCGCCGGTGTCTCAGACGACGCGCAACAGGCTGCGGGGCATCCTGACGACGCCGGAAGCACAAATTATTTTTGTCGATACTCCCGGAATTCACAAGCCACATCACCAACTGGGTAAGGTTTTGGTGCAGAATGCGCGCGCGGCGATTCAGTCGGTGGATGTGGTGCTGTTTGTGGTGGATGGTTCGGTGGAGTCGGGTGGGGGCGATCGATATATTATCGAAATTCTCAGCAATTGCAAAATTCCAGTGATTTTGGGGATGAATAAGCTGGACGAACAACCGGAGGATTCCGTGTTGATCGATCGCACCTACGAGCAAATTGTCAATCCTCAGTGGCCAGTGGTCAAGTTTTCGGCTCTCACGGGCGAGGGTGTCGAGCCACTGCAACAATTGTTAATCGAACATTTGGAGGTTGGGCCTTACTATTATCCGCCAGATTTGGTGACTGACCAGCCGGAACGGTTTATTATGGGCGAGTTGATTCGGGAACAGATTTTGCTGCTGACGCGGGAAGAAGTGCCGCATTCTGTAGCAATCGCGATCGACATTGTTCAAGAAGAAGCGAAGATTACCCGCATTCTGGCGACGATTCACGTCGAGCGGGATTCCCAAAAAGGTATTTTAATCGGTAAAAGCGGCAGTATGCTCAAGTCGATCGGCAGTGCGGCCCGGGAACAGATTCAAAAGTTAATTGAAGGTAAAGTATATTTGGAGTTATTTGTCAAGGTGCAGCCGAAATGGCGGCAGTCCCGCACCCGTTTGGCAGAATTGGGCTATCGCGTGGAAGAGTAGGGGCAATTCATGAATTGCCCCTACTGGCAATTCATGAATTACCCCTACTGGCAATGGGCTGGTGATAGCGATCATAAAGTGGCGGAGGGACACGCGGATTGTAAACATTATTCGTCACAATGATACAAGGCCGAACCTTCCCCGTTTCAGAACCTCTCGTCGGTTCCAAGAATGTTTGTGCGAGACTAAAATAGGGAATAGAAATAAACTCCATTACCCATTGCCTACCATCCATTACCTAAAAAAATGATCGCCGCCAAAGAAAACTTTCCTCACATAACCCCAGAAGAATACTTTGCTTGGGAAGAAAAGCAGCTAGAAAAGCATGAGTATATCGACGGCCAAGTCTACGCCATGAGCGGCGGTAGCGTCAATCATGGTCGCATTGCCGTCAGACTCACAACTCTCTTCTCCAATCATCTAGAAAACAGCAGTTGCGAAACAGGAAACTCCGATCTGAGAGTCAACATTGTCGGAACCAAAAACTATATCCACCCCGATGCAAGTGTAACGTACGACGATCGCGATAAAACCACAACCCAATACATTACCTACCCCTGCTTAATCGTTGAAGTTCTCTCTCCCAGCACTGAGGCTTACGATCGCGGTGGTAAATTTAGAATGTATCGCAGCAACCCTGTCTTACAAGATTATCTATTGGTTAGTTCCACCAGTATCGAAATGGATTTGTATCATAAAAATGATGCTGGTGAATGGATCATTATTAACTACAAAGAAGGTGACACTATCGAACTAAAAAGCATCAATCTTAGTTTTGCGATCGAACAAGTCTATCGCAACCTCGACCTCACCCCAGAAACAACACCTTAAAAGTTGACATATATCATAAAACTAAGGTGATTTACGTCCGGTGAGCGTGTTGGTATTACTACTTTTAAATTAGGAGATTGTTATGATTGCAGCTAGAGAGCAGGAGCGGTACTTTACGCCTGAAGAGTATTTTGCTTGGGAGGAGCAACAATTAGAAAGGCACGAGCTAATCGATGGTCGCGTATGTGCGATGAGTGGGGGCACGCAAAATCATAGTGCGATCGCGGGAAACTTTTTAGTGACGATCAAGCCCCATCTGCGGGGTAGTGGTTGTAAAACATACAATTCTGACTGCCGCGTAAATATCCTCAATACTCGCAACTATACCTATCCCGATCTGAGTGTCACTTGCGATCGGCGAGATAATTCTAGCCCTCAATATATTACCTATCCCTGTTTAATTGTTGAGGTTTTATCGGATAGTACCGAGGCTTACGATCGCGGCAAAAAGTTTGAAAAATATCGCCGCAATCCGAATTTGGTCGATTATGTGTTGGTGAGTTCGGATGAGATGGCGATCGATATTTATCATAAAAATGATGCAGGGGATTGGTTGATTCTGAGCTATCGATCGGGCGATCGCGTGGAGCTTAGAAGTATTGGGTTGAGTTTGGCGATCGAGCAATTTTATGAAGAAATTGTTTTCGAGCAGCAATCTTGAATTTATTATTAAGAGGGCGATGTAATAATATTGATGTAGAGTTCTAAGAAATCTGTTACCGTTTAAAATATTTGTGCAGCATATGCGTCCGAATGTTGATTCTCAGAAGATAGAACGACTGATGCAAGTCTTGGGCAGAGAGGCTCAGGGTTCAGGCTGCATCTATTTTACGGGTGGTGCTAGTGCCCTACTGATTGGATGGCGGAGTTCGACCATTGATATCGATATTCGTCTAGATCCTGAACCCCCAGGCATTTTTGGTGCGATCGCCAAAATCAAACAAGAATTGAATATTAATATCGAACTGGCTTCCCCACAGGATTTCTTACCCACAATTCCGGGGTGGCGCGACAGGAGTATCTTCATTGGCAAATACGGTCAAATCTCGTTTTATCACTATGACTTTATAGCCCAAGCACTCTCCAAAATATCCAGGGGATTCGATCGGGACATTAAAGATGTTCAAGCCATGTACGAACAGAAATTATTTTCCTTAGAAGAACTGCGTAATAGTTTTGAGAGTATTGCACCCGAATTAATCCGATTTCCCTCTCTTAATCCTGATGCGCTCAGAAGCAGAGTTGAGAACTTCATCAAACGTTTTGAAAGTAACATAGAGGATGGACAGTTATGAACTTAAATGAGTTGCCGGGAGCAGAGCTAATTCTACCTGGACTGAACGATCTTCATCATGGTAAAACTAATACAATTGGGTCATTGTTAGTCGCGATCGCGGCAACTCGCCTAGCCGAAGCGGGCTTAGATGTTCCTAAAGATCGTCTGGCCGCAGAGCCAGAATTGACTCTTTATGCCCGCCTTCAAGATGAACGAGATGATGCTTATCCCTACTACAATGCTTTGCTGAATCGCTTGAGTAGCTTTTGCAATGCACTTGAACTTCGTTATATGTGAGAATATGCGATCGATCGGCAGTAACAAAAGGATTTAATTAAAAAAAAAAGATGTCGATCGCTGCCGGTGGGCGATCGCTTGTAATTGGATGAAAGTGCGATCGATAAGACTCACCCCAAAATACCTATGAAAACCACGATCGAAATCGATAACTCCCTCATCACTAATGCGCTCCAGGCGACTGGACTCACAGCACAACAAAAGAATACATTCTATGTAGCTTCACAGAAAAATAGTATTACCGAGTGTTTCTTATGAACTACCGAGACCACATCACGATCGAAGCAAATAAACGCGGTGGTAAGCCTTGTGTACGCGGCTTGCGAATTACAGTTTATGAAGTGCTTGAGTACCTGGCTTCCGAGATGACCGAAGCAGAAATTCTCGATGATTTTCCCGATTTGACACGAGAAGATTTAAAAGCTTGTATAGCTTATGCTGCTGACCGTGAGCGTCGGTTTATGACCGCTACCTTATCCGCATGAAATTACTTTTTGATGAAAACTTGTCGCCCAAGTTGCCGAATCGTTTGAGCGATCTTTTTCCAAATTCACTTCATGTTCGAGATGTGGGCATGAAAGCAACGATCGACCCAATAGTTTGGGATTATGCAAAAGACAATGATTTGATGATTGTCTCGAAAGACGCGGATATGCACGACCTGAGCTTAGTATTTGGGAATCCACCGAAAGTTATTTGGCTTCGACTTGGAAACTGTTCGACATCACAAGTTGAAAATTTGCTGCGTCGGGATTTTAAGGCGATCGAATTATTTTATGAAGATGAGACTTTATCGCTGCTTGCTTTATCATAATGCACCGATCGCCGAGGGTGTGCGATCGACTCTAAATGCTCTCTAATCTAAAATCTAATATAGATAGGTTTTTTCAGTGCGACGGCTTCAGTGATTGAGTTAAATCGTGCGGCGAATTCGATCTAGGAAAGGAGATTGTGATGGGGAGTAAGAAGGGGTTGACATACATCCTTGAGCTGCGGTATTATTGACTATATCCAGTATTCTACCGCAACTGCGATACAATTATAAGCTAGATAGCAAAAAGGTACTATGGACGAAATTGAAAAGGTTAGCTATGCAGAACTAATTGACCCACAAGCACAAATGGTTGTGGCTTTTCTAAAACAAATGGGGCTTCCCTCAGATAACATCATTGCGGATCAGCCAGAACGAGCAATTATTGGTCAAAATTTACCTACTTACATTCAGTCACTTCCTGATGACATTAAAAGAGACGCACGTTACTTATCTAAGTTTGTAGTTGGCGCAGGATTTGGGTTGTTTGACTACGCACTCAACGCAGTATGGAATGAAGTTACTCTGGATTTAAGAAAGAAAGCTATTGCATACGGAATTGATATTTTCTTTGATGCCGCAGTAGGGGGTAAAAGCCGAGATTTTTACGAAAAAGAAGAAGATCTCGCTTCTCTTAAAGATTCAGTTTTACTAGACACCTGTAGAAAGCTTGAGCTTATTTCTGACACAACGTACAAAAAGTTAAAACATATTCTTGAGATGAGAAATGACATAGGAATTTCTCATCCGACTAACTATACAATTAACGCTTTTGAACTGCTTGGATGGTTAC
This sequence comes from Microcoleus sp. PH2017_05_CCC_O_A, assembly GCF_020738785.1. Classification (NCBI taxonomy): domain Bacteria; kingdom Bacillati; phylum Cyanobacteriota; class Cyanophyceae; order Oscillatoriales; family Microcoleaceae; genus Microcoleus; species Microcoleus sp. PH2017_05_CCC_O_A. The sequence goes on from NZ_JAEQCB010000113.1 coordinate 6,621, forward strand.
AAACATCGATTCAAGATGTCCTAAGAGATAGACCAACTGAAGCAGCACTTCAGGTACAAGCATTTATTAAAAACTTAAGAACTTATAATACACCTATAGATAATGCAACTCAAAAAACAATTGAGCTAAAAATATCCGAACTACCTAGCCATCTATGCGGAAATATACTTAGAACTGTTTTTGGGATATTTGTATCTATAGAGACGGATGTTCAGGTAAGGAAAAATATTTCTTTAATAGCCCCCTCTATTTGGACAAATTGTTTAGATGAACCCAAATATAAGTTAGGGCTTACTCTTGAGGGATATAATACTAATCTTCATAAAGATAAATATGAATTGGGTGAGCAGTTTCTCCAGGTTGTAGGGGGAAATCCATATCGTTCCCCAAGCGAAAGAGCAGGAATTGTTGACGATTTATTGGAGCAGCTTCTAGCTAAACATAATGGTTGGGATAATTTTCATCATGAAGCTCCTGTCGCTGACTCTGTCGCCTCATATATCGCTGGGCAATCAGATATTCTTCCAAACTATGCAGGAAAATTAGTGAAAGTAGTTTTGATGTGTCGGATTGGTCGAGGAGTTAGTTACTGCAATGGTGTATCACCCAGAGGAAAAGTATACTATGACAATTTGCTTTCTCTTTTAGGTGACAAATATTCACCCATTGCTATAAGCACACTCACTCATTATGAGATACAACGGAAATTAGAAAACAGCGAATGTAGAAAACAAGCTCGATTAGCCCTAGAAATGATAAAGCAAAGCGTAGTTAATGCAAGATTAGCTGAATGTTTTGACTATTTGATAACTCAAATAGAGAAGAATGGTCGCTGCGTATTGAATAGTGATTTCAAAAAGCTGACAGCACAATATGTGAAGTGGTAGTTATCTAACAAATCGTTGCAACGGCGGAATAAAGATAATCGGTAGGGATGCCAAGGTTACTGACCGCCGTTGAACTCAATCGTTATCTCGCAAACGCTGCCTGACTTTGGAGATGATTCGGAATGTCGATCGATAATTAATAATTCCGCCTAAGATTCTCATTTCCACCCGATGAGTCGGTACAAACCCCACTTAACAACAATAGAACCCCATTCCAACAACAGTAAAGTAAACTGAGAGCAGCCCCATTCGCCCCAGTTGACCTATGCCACGTTGGTTCAATACCGCTGGCCCTTGCCGCGATAACATTCACTATATGTTGCCGGCAACCCGACGCCTCCCGAATTTAGAGCGACTGATTGCTCAGCAAAGCTATTTTGTCATCCACGCACCCCGACAAATTGGTAAAACCACGGCAATGCTGGCTTTGGCCAAGCAACTCACTGACAGCGGACAGTACACTGCGATCGTGGTTTCCGTGGAGTTAGGTTCGCCCTTTAATGACAATCCACAACAAGCCCAAGCGGTCATTTTAAGTTCTTGGCGAAGTGAGGCGCGAGTCTATTTGCCACCGGAGCTCCAGCCACCACCAAAACAAGAAATGGAGGTGGGACAAGGAATTGAAGAAACCTTGCGGCAGTGGGCACAAACTTCACCTCGCCCTTTAGTAGTCTTCATCGATGAAATTGATTCGCTCCAAAATGAAGTATTGCTATCGGTTTTGCGTCAATTACGCAATGGTTATCCCTCTCGTCCTCGTGCGTTTCCGCAATCGGTGGGCTTAATCGGTTTGCGGGATGTTCGCGATTACAAAGTGGCTGCGGGTGGTAGCGATCGCCTAAATACATCCAGTCCGTTTAATATTAAAGTGCGATCGATTACGCTCAGAAATTTTAATGCCTCAGAAGTCGCAGAACTCTACGGGCAACATACCCAAGATACCGGACAAGTTTTTACACCAGAAGCCGTAGCCTTAGCTTTTGAATTAACACAAGGACAACCTTGGTTGGTGAATGCTTTAGCCAAAGAAATCGTCGAAGAATTAGTAACAGATGAATCTATAGAAATTACACCAGAACATATTTTAGAAGCTAAAGAAATTCTGATAAAACGACAAGATACGCATTTGGATAGCTTGGCTGAACGACTCAGAGAAAACCGAGTCAAAGCAATTATCGAGCCGATGTTGGCGGGTTTGGAACTCGGCAATATCCCCAATGATGATATTCAGTTTTTAATCGATTTGGGTTTGTGTAAGATGGACGTTCAGGGTGGATTGACGATCGCCAATCCAATTTATCGCGAAGTTTTGCCCCGCGTCCTCACCGTAACTCCAATGGCCTCTCTGCCCCAAATTGCACCGAGTTGGTTGACATCAGAAGGTAAATTAGATACTCAGGCTTTACTGAAAACTTTTTTAGAATTTTGGTTGCAACATGGCGAACCGTTACTCAAAAGTGCGTCTTACCCCGAAATTGCGCCGCATTTAGTGCTGATGGCGTTTCTGCATCGGGTGATTAATGGTGGCGGAACGTTGGAGAGAGAATATGCGATCGGGCGCGACAGAATGGATTTATGCCTGCGTTATGGTGAGGTAACATTGGGAATTGAACTGAAGGTTTGGCGAACTCGAAAAGTCGATCCGTTGAGTAAAGGGTTGGAACAGTTGGATGGGTATTTGGCTCGATTGGGGCAAGATGAAGGGTGGTTGGTGATATTCGATCGCCGTGAGAATGCACTGGAATTAGAAGAACGGCTGAAAACTGAAATTCAGACTAGCCCAATGGGTCGGTTAATTACAGTGATTCGTGCGTGAAGCAGTTGCGATCGATGTGTCGATTTTGCCGATCGCCCAGGGTGTGCGATCGACTTATCATTCTTACTTGTGGAGAAATGTATGACCCAGCGACCAATAGTTCTTATAACTGGTGCAAGTCGGACTATTGGCATCGGATCATCAATTGCCAAAGAATTAGCAAAATCAGGCTGGGATGTCGCTCTGACCTATTGGCAGCCATACGATGCGTCAATGCCTTGGGGCAGCGATCCGAAAGAGGTTCAGTCACTTTGCCACAAACTTGAGCAATTCGGTGTGCGCTCCACAGCGATCGAGGTTGATTTATCCTTGACTGATTCTGCTTCGCGCATATTCGATATTGTTGAGCATGACCTGGGAAACGTTACGGCAATGGTTATTGCTCATTGCCATTCAGTTGATAGTGATATTCTATCCACGTCAGTTGAGAGCTTTGACTTACACTTTGCCGTCAATGCCCGTGCTACTTGGCTATTGATCAAAGAGTTTGGTCAGAGATTCCGAGGGGAAACTGGATCTGGTCGTATTGTTTCGATTACCAGCGACCATACCGCAGGCAATCTCCCCTATGGTGCCAGCAAGGGTGCTATGGATCGGATCGTACTCGCTTCGGCACAGGAATTTAGGTCGCTGGGCATCACTGCGAACGTAATAAATCCAGGTGCGACTGATACTGGCTGGATGTCCGAAGCACTCAAAACTGATGTGCAATCCATCACTCTGTTGGATCGTGTCGGTATGCCACAGGATTGCGCTAATCTAGTCAGATTTCTGTGTTCCAAAGAAGGCGGATGGATCAACAGACAACTGATTTATAGTAATGGTGGTCTTCAGTAACCTTGAGAACGTGAGGTTTTTTAGGCTGCTTAAGACAATTTCCCAAGCTAAAATGGGGTCGTTATCTCGCAAACACTCCCTGACTTTGGAGATGATTCGGAATCTCGATCGAGAATTAAGGATTCCGGCGAAGATTCTCCTTTCCGCCTTATGAGTAGCACAAACCCCCGCTTAACCACAATAGAACGCCATTCCAACAACAGTAAAGTAAACTGATGAGTTCATTTGAACTCGGAACAGTTAAAATAGACAGTAGGTGGAGTGAGTGACCGAAATGCCAACTACTGCTCAGTTAGAGAGTTTATATCGCGTCAGCTATCAGTTGACGTTCATCATGTTGCAACCGATTCATCTGGTTTGTATAGATCGTCGTACTCGAAACGTATACGTTCTAGCTGGATATGGTGAAGACCTTGAGTTTGAAATTGTACCGAATGGGGAGGTATTCTGATGAGCCAAGTGAATTTTGAGGCTATGAGCGATGCCGAATTGAGACGGTACTTTCTGGAAAATCGCCAAGATCGAGCTGCTTGTCAGGCATATTTAGACAGGTTCAGTCAGCGTCCGAAATCAATCATTGCAAGCCCAAGCGATCCCGATTTTGACGCAAAAATTCAGGCCGCAATTCGGCAGAAATTAGAAGCATCGCCTAGTAGCCAGCCAGCTAACAGCACAGTGGAACGGACGGAATAGAGTCACCTTGGAGATGATTTGGAAGCTCGATCGAGAGTTTGACATACAGAAAATTGGTGCTTTTATAATTTAGGCAATAAAAAATAACTTTTGCTAAATTGTTAACAACACTCAAAAAAAGTGAACACCATGCTTAACCTCTCCCGTAGCCGTCCCCTGAACCAATTTCAACAGGAAGCTCCTGAGTTGCTTCATCAGTTTGAAATAGATAAAACACCAATCGTAATTACCATTAATGGTAAAGCGGTTGCTGTGCTTCAGGATGCGGAAAGTTATGAAAAACTACTTAATCGGTTAGAACTTCTTGAAACTCTTGCAGGTATTCGTCAAAGCTTAGGGGAATTCGATCGAGGCGAAGGGGTTTCTATTCATCAAGCTTTTGAAGAGCTTCAAAAAAAATATGACCTACCGAGTTGAGATATCTCCTACTGCTATTCATGACATAGAAAATATATTTTTGTGGCTCAAGCTCAATGCTCCTGAAAAATCCTATCGTTGGGTTAGGGGCTGTTATGAAATAATGCTCAAACTGGAAAGCTTTCCTAGTCGTTGTCCCTTAAATATCGTATTTTATTTACTGTAGTTTAGACTAACCAAAGATGAGAACGGTGGCAAAAGAAGAACTAGAGCCACCGCGCTGGGAGAGAATGAGGGTGAAAAATAAAACCTATCCACTCCTTAAATGAACAGTGAACGATTAAAGGACTTTCGTCAAGCAGCATACGATTTATTGGTGAAAGCCAATGATGCAACATTCGAGCTGATGGATGCAGTGATGACCACTCCGAATGCGTCATCTCTCGCGGAATTTTCGCTCAATCCATTATTCTCTTCGTCAATGCAAGAGCGTTTACGAAGCGTTACAAGACACAAGACCAGACCGGAAAAAACTCATGGAGTTGTATCTGAAGCAATTACAGAAAGAAACACCCCCAACAGAACACATATTAGTAGCAATTGACCACACTGCATGGGAGAGAGCAGATGCCAAAACATTAAAAGACAGAACCCATGAATATCAAAGAGGTGTAATTGTGGGGCAGGGGTACAGTACCATTGCGTGGATACCTGAAGAAAAAGGAAGTTGGGCATTACCCCTGCTCCATGAAAGAATTAGTAGCGGGTCTTCACCCATACTTCAAGCAGCTTCCCAACTTAAACTTGTCTGTGAACAGAGTGTCAATCCAGTTTTAGCAGTTTTAGATGCTGGATATGGGAATGCAAGCTGGGTACTGGCACTAACAGAAGCGGACATCCCTGCTGATTGCAACCATGAGAGTCCGAAAAAATGCCTGCTTATGGTCAGCACCACCAGCATATAGTGGTCGCGGTAGACCACCCAAACATGGTCAAAAAATGAGACTCAATGACCCAACCACATGGCTTCAAGCGAATACAGAGATTGAAATTGATGAACATCCAGATTTGGGAAAAGTCCGAGTCAAACAATGGATTGACTTGCATTTTTATCGCGCCCCTGGACAAAAAGTCAATTTAATCCTGGTGGAAAGAATGAAGCCCATGTCAAATGGTCAGCCGTTTCCACCCTTATGGTTGGCTTGGGTTGGAGAACGAACTCTACCTTTGGAAATAGTCTGGTTCAAATATTTACGACGTTTTGGAGTCGATCATTGGTATAGGTTTGCCAAGCAAAGATTGCATTGGACATTGCCTAATTTGAGAACCCCTGAACAATCCGAGCGTTGGAGTGATTTAATGCCGTTGATGAGTTGGCAACTGTGGCTGGCCAGAGATTTAGTAATCGAGAATAGACTTCCTTGGCAATCTGCTAATATCAATTTAACCCCTGGACGTGTTGCCCAATCAATGTTTTCGCTTTTAGTTGACATTGGTACTCCTACAAAAATCCCTAAACATAGGGGAAAATCCCCCGGCTGGGAAAAAGGAAGGGTACGAACTAAGGCACCATGCTATCCCACTGTCAAAAAACGGGTTTCTCGGCGCAAAAAGTCTTCAAGATTAGCTATTTAATCTGATCCCTCTTGAGTTTTTAAGCAACAGCTTGCCTGAGATTCAAAGGTGGCTACTTTTAGCTGTACTCATTTTTTAGTCTAAACTACAGTTATTTAGTATCGTAGAAAATGAAAATACTAGAATGGTTAAAATTCACCGCGTTCGCCACAGTTCTCAACAAAATTTTGATTCTTTAAAACAGCTTTTGGATAATGATGAAGAAGAGTAAAAATGTTCTTGTGTTGTGATTTCTGAGTTTAAGGGCGATTGGACATCGAAGACTTTGACCGATCGCCTTAGAGTTACAATCTATGGATCGCACAATGCAGGAGAACGATCGCCTGATTCGTCGGTTTTGTCAGGAGTTGGGGATTGAGATGCCGTTTTAGGGAATGGGGGAGTATTTTCAAAGATGGAGACTCAACTATACGATAAATTCATTCAAAAGGTAATTATTTTAGGTAAACAAAAGGAATTTTCATTAACCTCTTCGATCGACAACTATTTAATCATGAATTATCGGCTTAAATTAGAACGAATCGATAAACTAAAAGCTTGGCTAGATGGGTTTAGACCATTCGATTCCACCCTCGTCGCCGAACTCAAAAAGCTCTATGATGTTCGCTTTACTTATAACTCAAATGCCATTGAGGGTAATACTTTAACCCAAAGTGAAACGGAATTAGTTTTAACGAAGGGCATTACTGTGGGGGGCAAAACCCTTGACGAACATTTAGAAGTTATTGGACATAAGGAGGCCATCGATTATATTGAAAATTTAGCCCAAAAAGATACGGAAATTAATGAATGGGAAATTAAGCAAATTCACAATCTTATTCTCCGCAAAATTAACCCGGAGGAAGCGGGTAGTTATCGCACTCTGGATGTGATGGCTGCTGGCACAAATTATCGTTATCCTCCTCACTATTTACTGTCTCAATTAATGGGAGATTTTGCGAGTTGGCTCAATTCGGAAGTGGCTTTAAGTCTCCATCCGGTTGAATATGCCAGTATTGCCCATTATCGGTTTGTTTCGATCCATCCTTTTCGCGATGGGAACGGTCGAAGCGCTAGATTATTAATGAATTTACTGTTAATCCGTGCTGGCTATCCGATTGTGGTGATTGACAACCAAATCCGCAATGATTATATTAATGCTTTGGCATACGGGCAACAGAATCAAGATGATTTGAGCCAGCTTTATGTGTTGATTTTTGATGCTACGATTAGTTCGCTTGTGGAAGTTTTAAGATTATTGGTGACTGCAAGTAGCAGCAGGGGAAAGGGACAGGCTTTTTATCAGGAGATTACTGATTTTCTCGATCGCAGCGGTGGTTTAGGGAATGGGGAATAGGTAATGGGTGGGATGTTAAACCAAAAATGTTCGATCGCACTAACGCTATCTCGCAAACGCTGCCTCACCTTGGAGATGGTTCGGAATCTCGATCGAGAATTAAGGATTCCGTAGAAGATTCCGATCGAGCCTTATCCTGCACAAAAACTTAGAAACCTGAAAGCGAAGAAAAAGCCCCCCTAAAAAGACGGGACTTTAATTCTCCGCTACACTCCGCTCATTACCAACAACTATTAAGGCAATTCAACGGAACTCGGTTTAGCAATGTGAGGCAAGCCCCAGCCCAATTTTTCCCGCAAAATGTGGAAAAACTCAAAAGATTGTATCCGAACAAAGCGGGCTGGGTAGGGCGATCGCTCAATTTGCACCCAATCCTCAGGCCGAACATAACAGCCGCCGTTCCCATCTACCACCATTACCAGGCGGTTCGGACTTGCCGGCAAAATCTTCACCGGCTCAGTATTGCTAAATACTAAAGCCCGAGAAGCCATTGAATGCGGGCAAAGAGGGACTAACTGCAACACTGGGACTCCCGGAATAATTACAGGGCCGCCGGCTGACAGCGCGTAGGCTGTCGATCCAGTCGGAGTCGAGATAATTACCCCATCTGCGGCAATGTCCACAGAGGCGTGCTGGCCGATCGCCACTTCAAAATGGCACATACAAGTCAACGGTTCGCGGTGCAGTACCATTTCATTGAGACAAAGGGCTTCCCAAAGGCAGTCGTTGTCTCGAAACAGCCGCACGGCCAACATCGATCTTTCTTCTATTTCGTATTCTCCGGCGATCGCCTTTTCCAAAGCTTGCGGGAGCAAGTTTAGGTAAGTTTCTGTTAAAAAGCCCATATGACCGGTATTGACAGTCAGCAGCGGCACTCCGATGGGAGCAACTTGGCGAAATGCCGACAGCACCGTACCGTCGCCACCCAAAACCACTGCAAACTCCATGTCGCTGTCAAAACCGGGGGGGACAAGTTGGTCGATCGGAGTGTGGCACATGGGGCGATCGGGACTAGAATAGCCCAAAATTCCCCCGGCACCGGAAACCGCGCAGACCTCCCAGCCGCGGGCAGTCAGCTTGTCTTTCAACTCTTCGGCGATGCGACAAGAGACTGGTTTAACGTCGTTGTATATAATCCCAGCTTTCGGCACTTTAAAATGTAAAAGGCATTTTTTGTTTACTCCGTTTTTTAGTCTTAAGCTGCTCGTACTCTATTTCCCTGAGCTTCTTCATAATCAGACTGAAGTATTCTTCCAGATAAGATTCCAAAGTTGTAGTTTCTTTAGGGTCTAATCCGAAGACACTGTAAACGTCATCCATCGGAGCTTTCAAGGGTTTTCCGGCTGCTAAAACTTCTGAAAAAGCCAATCTGTCAGCTACGTTCCAACTCCACTGAAAGAACTTAGCAAATTGACGGGTAGCCTGCAACAAGGCATCTGGCGTGCGGGTGATTTTGGCCTGTTTCCCAGAAAGCCGCTCGCACAACCGCACGATTTCCTCAGCATCCCAAGCGCGATTTCCCACCACCGGAAAGCTTTTTTTCTCGGTTTCGGGAACGGTAAGAGCTCGGACGGCAAACTTCGCAACGTCCTGAGTGTTCATGTAAGCAAGGGCTGACGGCTTGTTGGGCAACCAGACTCCCTGACCATCCAAAATTGGCATTGCGTACAGGCTCAGCAGTCCTTGCAAAAAGCCGCAAGGTCTCAATATTGTGTAGTCTAGACCGGATTCTGCTAAGAATAGCTCAGTACAGCGCTTAATTTCCAACAAGGGGACTTGCTGATATTTTTCGGCGTCGAGAAATGAAAAGAATATGTAACGCTTGATGCCTGCTGCTGCTGCTGCTTGGATCAGCGATACTTTTCCGTCCCAGTCTACTCTTTTGATGCTGACAGAATCGGCTGCGCTGGCTGTTGCTGCATCGATGATAGCAGTGACGCCTTCTAATGCAGGAATTAAGCTGTCAGGCTGGCAAAGGTTTCCCGGTACGAGTTCGGCGCCCCATTCTTTCAAAAAGGCCGCTTTTCTGTAATTTCTGACTAAACAACGCACCTGGTAGCCCTCGTCTAGGGCGCGGCGGGCTATTTGACGGCCGAGGGTGCCGGTGGCTCCTACAATCAATAAAGTCATCTAGGGATTAATTTATGAATCTTAAACTTTCTATAAGATGGTATCAGGTTTTCGTTATGTTTTTTATAAAAACTTAACAAAAACCTGAATTTTTCTCATTTTTGGCTTGAGAGCCTAAGCAGCACGCTGGCTTTGGGTGGCACGCAGAAGCTAGAAGGCTTGATCTAGAAGACTTCTGAATGATTGTTACAAAAATTTATTCTTCGCCGCCTTGCAGTTTGAGCAGGAGGAAGCCTCCGCCTATACCCACGAAAATTAGGGAAAAGGACAAAAAGGCTGCATTGAAAATTTCAGGATTCATGATTGTATATGCCTAATTGGACGATCGCATTAGATAAAAATAATAATATAATTTGGGGCAACCAGCTACATGAATGCTAAAATCTCACTGCTGAAATTGCTGTATTTTTTGGGGAGAAAACTGCCTTGAGTCTCGATCGGCAATCAAAACTAGCTGTAACTCTGGGAGATCCGGCAGGAATTGGCCCGGAAGTGATTCTCAAGGCTTTGGCAGATCCGGCTGCTGCTTTGATGGTGACGGTTTTTGGATCGAGGATGATTTTGCAACAAACTTACGATCGGTTGCGATCGATCGATCGGGCTACAACAGCAGCAAATCCCGCAACATTAAACATTATTGATATCGAACCAGACAGCAAGTGGGGTTCCATTATCCCCGGTGTCGGGAATGCGGCTAGTGGGGCGGCTAGCTTTGAGTATATGGAAAAGGCGATCGCCCGTACCCTTGCCGGCGAATTTTGTGCGATCGTCACCGGCCCCATTTCCAAAACTTGCTGGCAAGCCGCAGGTTACAATTATCCCGGACAAACAGAACTTCTGGCAGAAAGGTCGAAATCGCAGCGGTTCGGAATGCTGTTTGCCGCCACATCTCCCCACAGCGGTTGGACGCTGGTAACTTTACTTGCTACCACACATATTCCTCTGCGTCAAGTACCCGAGGCTTTGACTCCAGAGTTGCTGAGTGAAAAACTAGAATTGCTGATCGAGTGTTTGCGCGAAGATTTTGGGATAGAAAAACCAAAAATAGCGATTTCTGGCTTAAATCCTCACAGCGGCGAAAATGGCAAACTGGGAAATGAAGAGCAAGACTGGATGATACCGTGGTTGAAAGCGCAGCGCGATCGTTTTCCCCAAGTGCAATTAGACGGGCCAATCCCCCCGGATACCATGTGGGTAAAACCGGCTAAAGTTTGGTACGGCTTAGCCTCATTAGCTCACGACGGTTACTTGGCAATGTACCACGACCAAGGCTTGATTCCAGTAAAATTGATGGCTTTCGACAAAGCGGTCAACACTACAATTGGCTTACCCTTTGTCCGCACATCTCCCGATCACGGCACAGCTTTTGATATTGTAGGTCAAGGAATTGCCGATGCCTCTAGCATGACAGCAGCGTTACAGTTGGCGGCCCAGTTGGCTAGTCGCAGAGCAGCAGTTAAAATAGGGTTACAGAACAGTCCAACAATAACGTGACAATTCGTGACGAAACTAGACATTTTCTGCAATTAGAGCAGCTAATGTCTAGTTTCACTCATAATCAAGGCAGCTAATTTATCAAGTTATGACGACTCTCACTTACTGTAAAGGATTACCAACTCCCGAAGCCGAACTTAACCCCGCAGGTTATACTGAATTTGAGTGTTTTTTAACGGCATTTTCAGGAGTGTTTTATCGAGCAACAATCGAGACGGTTAACCATTTATTAAATCGAGAAATCAAATTCAATAAATCTAGTTGGAATACTCATCTACAACAGACCTACGGCATCAACAAACGTCATGCCAACGGAGTAATTGCTTTATCATCCGGCAAAGTAGATTCAGCATATAAAGCGAGAACTAGATATCTGTCCCAATTAGCATCTAGACTTAAATCCGCTGCATCTTGGTTAAAGGCAGCAGAACGTAAACTAAAAGGGGCCCAAAAATTTTACGCCAAACGGCATTGGCAGCACTCTTCAAGCGGGTGTAATTTCCCCCTAGCGAGCGACAGGAAAACTCGCAAGACCAACTGGTATAACCTGAAATTTGCCATCCACAACAAGAAAAGATACATCTACAAATTAACTCAAACCCTCGCCCACCTGAAAGTGGCACCACTGAGAGTCAAGGTCAACTCAAGAGAACTATTCATTGTGGGGTCGAAGGATGAAAGTTATGGCAATCAAGCTTGCCAGTGGGATGGCAAAAATCTGAAATTTAGAGTGCCTAATTGCCTGGAGGCTAAATTTGGCAAATATGTCACTTCAGCCATCGGTAATTTTGACAGAAATCTGAATCGATTGCCCGAGGCTGGTGCTAAAACCTGGCACTTTTACCGCCAGGACAACCGTTGGGTAGTAGCAGTACAATTTACCCCATTACCAGTAAAACAAGTAAGCCGATCGATCGAGTACGGTTGCATTGGCATTGACCTCAATCCGAACTCGATTGGTTGGGCATATATCGACGGTCAAGGTAATTTAAGCTCAAGAGGTAAAATAGCTATGCAGATGGGTTTACCTCGCGGCAAACAAGATGCTCAAATTGTAGGTGCTATCTTGCAGCTAGCTGAATTAGCTACTGCGTTTGCTTGCCCGATTGTTTGCGAATCATTAGATTTTACTGGTAAGAAATCACAGTTAAGGGAGAAAGGAAGAAAATATGCTCGGATGCTATCGAACTGGGCTTACAGTCGTTTTTATCAGCTTTTGGAGTCAATTTTATCCAATCGAGGCATTTCGTTATTTACTCGCAATCCGGCTTACACCAGTTTAATCGGATTGGTTAAATACGCTCGGATGTATGGGTTGTCCTCGGATATTAGTGCTGCAATAGCTATTGCTAGAAGAGGAATGAATGGAAGTGAAAGATTGCCGCGCCCCGTGTCCGCCTATCTGGGGGTGAACCCCAGAAAGCACGTATGGGGCGCTTGGTACCAATTTAATATGTTTATCGGTCGGTGTCCGGTAGTCAATCGCAGACATGATTACTATCGAGTCTCTAACTGGGGGCCACTGGTTAAGGCTGATGTCGAGCAGTGATGTCGGGCATCAGCCAAGCACAAGCGCGTTAGTGGTTATCGACTCAAAGTTACACCGCAGACTTATACTGGGATCCAAATTACCTGTGGGTAGGTTTGTCCAAGTTTTTAGAAGCGGTGATAGCCTTAATTAAGTCTGACACTGGGCAAAATTGTGTCATTCCTATTGATGTTCGCTGGCGTCAGGCGACAAGCAAGCTGGTCATTTTAGTCGATCGCTTAAAATCAGATTTTGGTAGCACAGTATGGCAGCATCTAATGATAATTCAGGGAACATATATCAGTCAGAAACAGAGGTGTCAGATGCAACTCAGGTAAGTTCTAAAGCAGGAGATCAACTTCAGGAATTGCTAATCATATTGACTGAAATCCAGTTACTGAAGCAATCAAAAAAAGAACCTATCGAGCTAAAGTTACCGCCATCTGAAAAATCAGCAGAGCGACTTGAGGAAGAGGAAAATCGGCGCAACCAATTGTCTTTTTTGATCGAATCACCTGCGGTTGTACCGGAAGTATTGAATAATCATGAAGAGATACCACCTCAAAGACGACAAAACAAGAACGAAGAAGCAGGCTTATCTAGAATCGCTAATTTAGCAAACAATGAGCGACCGTCGGAAGAAGATTTAGAAAAAGCAGTCGAAGAGTTTAAACGGTTGCAGGAACTGTTGTTTGAAAGGGATTTGCCGGAATTTTACAGTAATATTTTCAGCGTAGAACAAAGGTTAGAAAATTTTGAGAAACTAATGTCTGAGCCGAAAGAATTGATGAATTTATTGAAACCTTTAATTCCCGAGTTAGTGAGAGAAGAGCTAGAGCGGTTGAAGTTTCAATTAAACCAGGCGATAGAACTCGTCGGCAACGATAAAATCAATCGCCTGGAAGTTCAGACAAAATTAGCGGATTTGGAAAATCAAATTTCTGATTTCAACCAGCAGCAATTGGGAAATTCAGAACAGTTAGTTAAACGGCTAATGTTGATGGTGGGAGATCTGCTCAACCGCAAGGTAGAGGAGTCTAAGTTAGAGGTGACTTCGGCGATCGCACCGACAATCAATCAAGTAGTTGACAATCAAAATGGACTGGAAGAACAAGTAGTCATAATTGAAGAGAAACTTGCGACTGTTCAGCAGCGTTACCAGCAGCAACCGGAAGATATTATCAAACAGTTAGTCCCGGTAGTTAGCGATTTGCTCGCCCGCAAAATTAGTGAATTAAAGTTAGAAGTTGTAGAAACACTTGCACCCTCAGTACAGGTAAGAATAGCTTGGGTAGAAATAGAAGAAAAAGTATTGAGCATCGTCGAGCGCCGGCTGGCTACCCAAGAGTCGCCAATTCAGACGCCAGAAGAGATTATGGCGATGCTAATGCCAGCAATCACGGATTTGCTGAACCGGAAAATTGATGAATCAAAATTAGAGGTAGCAGCAGCGATCGAACCTTTGATTGAATCAGCAATTCTGCAAAGAGAAGTTCCAGGAAAATTGAGCGATGTAGAAAGTAGGCTCAATAATCTTCAGCGCCAGCAAAAATCTCAGCCGGAAGAAATCCTGGCAAGGTTGATGCCGTTAATGATTGAGTCGCTGAACCGGAAAATTGACGAGACAAAGTTAGAGGTGACAGAGGCGATCGCACCTGCTGTCGATACTGCTATTCAAAACAGCGGTATTGCAGCAAAAATATTGCAAAATGAAAGTAAGATTGTCGAAGTTCAGCAGCAAGTTTTAGGCGAGATCGAAGGGTTGATGGGAAGAATCATGCCCGCGATCTTGGAAATGCTGTCCGGAAGCATTCGGGACGCTAAGCTAGAGATAGAATCTGCGATCGCCCCTACTGTCGATGCGATCGTTCAGAACAAAAAGATTGATGAAAGACTCGGAAATATCGAACAAAAGATTGTGGCGATCGAACACCGGATTTATCAATCGACAGACTTGTTTACAGATTTACTCAAACCCTTGATTGACGAGCTGATGGTTAGCCATCACTCCCAACTAGAAAAATCTGTCATCCAATCTATTTTACCGTTATTAGATGAAGTGGTAGGTTATAATTACAATCTCAACAGTAAAGTACAGGAACTAGAACGCAAAATAACTGATGCTGAATGGGGAGGCGATCGGGCAGAATTAATGGCCCGAATTAAAAGCATCTTTCCAGAAATGATGATCCAAACAATTAATGACTCTAGAAAATCATTTGCCGAAACCATCGCTCCGATAATTGATGAAGTAATTGATACCAAAATCCGAGAAAATCGGCAGTCGTTTGGAGTAGCCCTAGCGCCTTCTATTCCTGTGGGAATCAGCCACAGAATTAGTGAATATCCCGATGAAATTGCCATAGCGCTGGCGCCGGAAATGGCCTCGGCAATCAAACAGCAAATTACTATCAAGCGAGAAGCAATGTCGGATGCACTTTATCCGATCATCGGCAGCACAATTTTAAAATACATCGGCGAGACGATGCGCGAGATTAACGAAAAGTTGGATCAATCGTTAAGTCCTGATGCGATCGCTCGCAAAATTAAAGCCAAATTGCAAGGAATTTCTGAAGCAGAATTGCTAATGCAAGCAACAGCACCGCTGACTGTTAAAGCTGTATTTTTGATTCAAAAAAATTCTGGATTGTTAATTGCAGGAGTGCAGCCGCCTGAAAGCGAAGAGCTAGAATCAGAAATGATAGCAGGGATGCTGACTGCTATTCGCTCTTTTGTCAACGACTGCATATCTCAATCGGGAAATCTTGCAGAGATTGATGCGGTACAATACGGGACATCTTCGATAGTATTGGAAGTAGCAGGTTCGTGTTATCTAGCAGTAGTGATCGAAGGAGGAACCCGCCAATGGTTTAAGTACAAAATGCGAGCAATATTTAAGAATATTCTTCAAGAATACGGAGAGCAAATTCAGGCATTTAACGGAGATCCGACTCGTCTGCCTCCAGGAGTAAACTTAAACTTGCAAAAGTTAATCGATACAGAGGTAAAAGTTAAATCTACTAAGATTCCAATTTTACCAGTTATCGGTTTGGCAGTGTTAGGTTTAATTGGCGTAGGTTGGGGCACTCATGAATACCGCAGCGGAATTGCAGCGACTTTAGAAGCAGATACAAATTTAGCTTTACAATCTGCTCCCGACTTATCGGTTTATCGCCTTGCGGCAGATGTTAAAGATGGAGTATTAGAGATTTCGGGACGAGTGCCGAATCAAAAGCTGCGAGTGAAAGCGGAAAAAATCGCTCAGGATGCAGCTCCCAAATTAAGAATTGACAATAAAATTATAGCCGTTGAAGTACCTCCCGATCCGGTTTTAACCGAAGCTGATGTCAAGCGGACTGTGGCTCTTTTGAATAAGTTAGAAAGCATTAATATCTCGGCTCGCTATGCAGAGGGAAAAGTCGCGATTGCAGGTAGTGTGAGCAAAGCAACGGATGCTCAGAAAATTACTCAAGCTTTTGAGAAAATTCCGGGGGTGAAGTCGGTAACAAATACAGTGGGAATCGGAACTCAACTGCCGTCACCGCCAATAGAAGTTCGCCTTTATTTCGGTGCTGGTTCGGCAATTTTGTCGCCGAAAGATATAGCACAAAAACTGAGCAAAGTTAAACAATATATGGAGGAGAATAGCACGACTAATTTGAGGGTAATTGGCTACAGCGATTTTAAAAGCAGCCCTGCGGAAAATCAAAAGTTGGCGCTGGAAAGGGCGATAAATGTGAAGGCTGCTCTGGTTAAAGAAGGGATAAATGGCAATAGAATACAAGTTGCTTCTACTAAGGGTCGTCCCGAAGGTGTGGAGGCTAATCAACCGCTGTGGCTGAGCAGATTGGTCATGTTTGAGGTGGTAAATTAAATTGGGTAATGGGGCATCGGGCATCGGGCATCGGGCATCGGGCATCGGGCATCGGGCATCGGGCATCGGGCATCGGGAATTGCTAACAAATAACAAATAACAAATAACAAATAACAAATGACTTCTTCGTCTTAACTTAATCGTATTCGGCCGGAGGTAAAGGCTTGTATTCGATCGCCTGCCAAGCATACTAACAACCGGCCGCATCCGTCAATCCCGGCGGCTTCTCCGCAGATAGTTTCCGACGCAAGTTCGATCGCCACATTACAGCCAATCAGCCCGTCGCGACGGCGCAATTCCGGTAACAGTCGCGCTAAACCGGACTTTTCGGGTGCCCTGTCGGTGGTGGAGAACATATCGGCTAGTTCGAGTAAATAGTGCCGGAGTCTGGCAAGCAAACAGAGTTCATCGGGCACATTACCCGCAATAGAATGCAAGCTTACCGCATTGCCGATCGCCCTGGCATCCAATCCTGCCGCCGCGAAATCTACGCAGCGGTTGATGCCAATTCCGACAACCACGCGAGTGCCGAATGTGTTCCCAGAAGTGGCTTCACAGAGAATTCCGGCTAATTTTTGTCGATCGATCCAAACATCATTTGGCCATTTCAGGCGCAGCATATCGCGACATTCGGGCACCAAATCCTCGATCGCGAAAATCACAGCCAAACCGACTGCTAAACTGAGTCCGGGTAACAGATTGGGATTGAGGTTGTCGAGTACAAAACTCGCAGTCAAAACACCGGTTGGGGAGTGCCAAGTGCGCCCTTGTTGTCCGCGCCCGTTGGTTTGCTGCTTAGTAAATACTACATCTCCGTGGTGCAGTTGGTCTGCGCGGGCGATCGCCCAACTGTTGGTACTGGGACAAGTATCCAAAGAGTGCAGCCAGTGACGAACTAACTCATTATCAACAGTATTTATCAACCTTACCTCAGTAGGAATATCCCCTATCCTCTCAACTTCATTATTTTCTAATTTCTTGAGATTTTTTCATATCATTTTTCACAAAAATTATATCGCACGGTGCATATTAATAATTCATCTCTCTATTCTCTTCCTCTGTGTTCTCTGTGTTCTCTGCGGTTAAATCATATTGTATAAATCTAAAATCTATCGCAAATTTATGCTATTAAAGGACGCAATCCTAGGGAGTAAGAAACCCAGATTCTTCGTATATATAGTTGAAAAACCAATATTTATCCCAGAAAACGGGTTTCTTTAGCCTTAGTTTTCTCCTCGAAAAAAGACAACCAATCGCCGCACAATTTACGCTGCCGATTGCCCTTGCATTTCCAGCAACTCAGGAATCGTCACAAACCGATATCCCTGCTGTTTCAAACCAGCAATCATCTCCGGTAAAGCCTTAATAGTCCGAGATCGATCGCCCCCGCCGTCGTGCATCAACACAATCGCCCCCGGCTTGGCATTCTTCAACACATTCTCAACAAAAGCTTCTGGTTGAGCGCGGGGATCGGTATCAGCAGAAGTTACCGACCACATCACCACAGAATAATTTTGCTCCTTAGCATACTTAGCCAAACCATTAGTCAAAACTCCTCCCGGCGGGCGGAAATAAGTAGTCTTAACTCCCGTCGTTTCGTAAATAAGTTTTGCCGTGCGATCTATTTCGCTAGCCGCCGTCGCCGCATCCATCGGATCGTAAGGGTGATGCCACGTATGATTGCCGATCGCGTGACCTTCTGCTACAACTCGACGAGCAATGTCAGGAGAAGCTTCGAGAGATTTACCTATCCAAAAAAATGTTGCTTTAATGTCATTTTGCTTAAAAATATCCAGCATTTGTTCAGTTGTTTCTGGCCACGGCCCGTCATCAACTGTTAAAGCAATAACTTTTTGGGAATATTTGATTGTCCCTTCAAAAACAGTTTTTCCCTGAAACTGCTCAGGTGGCACAAAAGTCAAGTTTTTTTCTTTGGATTCCAATACGGTGAGAAGTTCTTCAATTGTGCGATCGAGATTAAAGCCTGTTCGATCGTCCCCAACCTCTTTTGCTAGCCGATTTACCGTTAAGGATTGCTTGAGGTTCTGCACGGCGGCGGTTGCAGGTTTGTCGCTTCCTTGTTGGTTTCCTGGCAGCAGCGTACCGACGATAAAGCTTATTGTAGCCGCTGCTAGGGCGATCGCCACAAAACGCCATTTTTTTCGCAGTCTTTGAAACAGATGATTTCCGGTCACTTGGGATTCCTTTCACTCCACACTGCCGATAATGATAATGGGAATTTCAAGGAAAAGAAACCTTATTTTTGATAAATATGTCTCAGCGGGGATTGACAGCGGGATCGGAAGGGCGATCGAATCCGGGCGATCGAATCCGGGCGATCGAATCCGGGCGATCGAATCCGGGCGATCGGAAGCGGGCGATCGAATCCGGGCGATCGGAAGCGGGCGATCGAATCCGGGCGATTGAAATCGCGCCTAGACAGACGAAACCCGCCTGCGCGGGTTGAAGAAATTGCCAGCGATTGCGATTAAGGGCGATTTCAATCACCCGATATATTTAGGGGCTTAGAAGTTTCTTGAGTCCACGGAGGTGGACATTGTTTGTATAGCCGCGATTTCTAATCGCCCGGTATATTTATCGCCCTGTATATCTTTAAAGCCTTGCCGCCAGTAAATAGGGGGCGATGGGAAGCGGGCGATTGAAATCGCGCCTAGACAGACGAAACCTGCGGAGGCGGGTTGAAGATTTAAAGCCTTGCCGCCAGTAAATCCCGAATAATTGGGATTTTCGCCGCAATTTGCGCTTGAGGTACCTCCGTTTGCAGCCAACTCTCGCGCCCTGCAAGTCTCGCAACCCACTGCTGCAACTTCGGATACTCATCAAAAGATATGTCAAACATCCCCACAGAAGGAACCGCAGTCCCCGCCACGACTTCCGCCAAAGAAAACTGTTCGCCAGCAAAAAAAGTGCGCCGATCGGCCAACAAGCCCTCAAAAAACCTCAGCACGGTTAATATCTGTTGCTTTGACTGTGCCAACTTTTCCTCACTGTCTCCCGGCACACCCAGCATTTGCCTGGTTAAGGGAAACATTGCCGGCAACAGTTCATTTAAAGTCAGCATGGACACCATCCGCACAATTCCCAAGGCTTTCGCCTCTGTCGGTAGCAGTGGGGGCGTCGGATATTTGGCATCTATATAATCGAGAATTGCCAGCGACTCCACCAAAGTCAAATCTCCATCCACCAACGCCGGTATGCGGTGAAACGGGTTAATTGCCAGAAAATCCGGTGCAAATTGGTCGCCGTCGAGGTTAAGTGCGATCGGCTCAAACGCAACTTGTTTCTCCAGAAGTGCCACCCACACGCGACGAGAATTCAGAGAAATCGGATTGTAGTACAGTTTCAGCATCGGATTTTTCTCGAACGACACCACCAGTTTAGCAGCCAAATGTCTTGATTTTACGTAGTTTGGCAGAGTGGGAGTGTTCGGAAAGGGCGATCGACACCCATGTCAAAAAAAAGATTTCAAAAAAAGTTGTATTACCCCCTTGACAGTTCTGTAGTACATAATGTAGTATAAGTATATAGCAACCGGGAAAGAGCTTCAAAGCTTTAACTCACAAGCAATACGAACCTTGAAAACTGAATAGGAAATTAACAATGTCACATACTTTTGGACATTTGGCGGTGTAGACTCCGGCAACCATAACCCCTAGGTTGTAGTACGCGGAATCAACCGCCACCCCGTCCAAACACAAACCTTTGTGGGGCTGTAGCTCAATTGGGAGAGCGTCGCTCTGTCACAGCGAAGGTAGCGGGATCAAAACCCGTCAGCCCCGTCAAGCAATTTTGGATTTTAGATTTTGGATTTTGGATTTGAGCTGTAGGGTGCGTCGCCATCAAAAATCCTAAATAATATCGACAATCTCATAGCGACGCACCTTATTTGAGATATTGAGATTTTAGATTTGAAATTTTGATTTAAAATTTTAAATTTTAAATCGACTCAAATCTCAAGTAATAATTCTTCAATCTAAAATCTAAAATCCAAAATCCCCTAACCTCTGTTCCCAATTGTAATTAAAAATTACATAAATTCCATGAAATTTAATTATTTAGGGTACGCACTGTAAAGTCGGTCATTCTACAAAACAGAGGAAGTAAAGCCTAATAGACATTGACGGAGGTTAGAAGTTATGAAGACCAAAACTACCGTTCTTTCAAAGTTCATGCCAAACGATGTATCAAATAATAGTGCCAGCTTGGAAGATCAGTTGACTGCGTTCGTTCAAAAAACCCTTTCTGACAGCTATTCTCAAGACGTTGATGCTACTTTGCAACAACTTGATGCAGCATGGGAAGCTCAGAAAATGGTTTGGCAACTGCGAGATGAAGCCCAAGTTTAATCGGCGAATGTCCAGAAGCTGACTTGTTTTGAAAAACGAGAAATTAAAAGATTAAACCAACACTCTTTTAATTGCAGTTTTTAACTTTGAAAGTAACAAAGCAACACAGTGCTCGACGCACAGGTAGTTAGAAACCGGGTTTTTTACGAAAATTCTTCACCCGAGCCCAGAGATTAGGTAAAAAGCCCGGTTTCTTTGAACTTATATCGCAAGCAGGGATGGTGTAACTGGCAACACTCTGGTCTCCAAAACCAGCATTCTGAGTTCAAATCTCAGTTCCTGTGCCAATTTTTTAATATCAAATTTTTAGTGCTGTAGGCAAATGGTTTAAGCCGCTTGGTTTTCACCCAAGTGATTTGCGGGTTCAACTCCCGTCAGCACTGTGTGTGGGTCGTTGGCAGAATGGTTTTGCAGCCGCCTTTTAAGCGGATGGATCGAGGTTCAATTCCTCGGCGACCTACCAAATTTTCAACCTTGGGTCGGTTCTCATATTGGTATGAGTAGCTGTCTGTAAAACAGTAGCTTAAAGCATTGCTGGTTCGATTCCAGCCCGACCCATGCGATTTTAGATTTTGGATTTTAGATTTTGGATTTTTAGATTCAAGATTTAAGATTTGAGATTTGAGATTGTAAATTATTTGTAATTGCATTTAATATGCAATTGCAATTATGAGAATGTGTTGTAATCGGACAACAACTCAGTTTGCGCGGCTGAAGATTTGGGGGTTCAAATCCCTCCGTTCTCGCTCATTGAGGAGAGGTGGCCGAGAGGCTTATGGCGCTTTCCTGCTAAGAAAGAGCGGCTTAACAACCGTCGAGGGTTCAAATCCCTCTCTCTCCGTTTTCCCCCGATAGCTCAGTTGGTAGAGTGCTTGTGTGAAGAACAAGAGGCCGTCAGTTCGATACTGACTTGGGGGATTGCGTTGCCTCATAGCTCAACGGTAGAGCTGCACGCTGTTAACGTGATGGTTGTAGGTTCGAGTCCTACTGAGGCAGCCATTTTTCAAATTGCCGGGTGGACAAATTGGTAAAGTCGGATGCCTCTGAAGCATCAGTTTGTAGCTTCAAAGCCTACCCCGGCATTCAATTATTGGGAAGTCGCCTAATCGGTATGGCACCGCTCTTTGAAAGCGGACAAATGTAGGTTCAAGCCCTACCTTCCCAGTTCTGCTATTACCAAAGCAGATTAATTATACTCCTGTAGCCCAATTGGAAGAGGCGGCAATTTCAAAAATTGTCAAGTGTGAGTTCAAATCTCACTAGGAGTACCAAATTTTCCTTAAGTTTATACTTGCTCTTGTGGCGGAATTGGCAGACGCGGCAGACTTAAAATCTGTTCTATTTTGATTGTGAGTTCGAGTCTCACCTGGAGCATGAACGGGATGTGGCGCAACTTGGTAGCGCGGCGGCTTTGGGAGCCGAAGGTTGCAGGTTCAAATCCTGCTATCCCGACTTTACCCCTGTGATGTAATTGGAAAACATCATCGAATCAGAATCGGTGTTTTTGCAGGTTCAAATCCTGTCAGGGGTACTTGGTTAATAGCCAATTTCTACTATTTGCTCTCGTGGCGAAACGGCAGACGCGCTAGTTCGAGAAGCTAGTTTTTTACAGGTTCAAATCCTGTCGGGAGCATGAATTTTTAATATATATAAGATAAAATTACAGTGGTTAACTATCAACTATCAACTATCAACTGTCAACTGTCAACTGTCAACTATTTTGCCCTTGTAGCCCAATTGGAAGAGGTGCCTCGCTTAGAACGAGGAGGTTGCTGGTTCGAGGCCAGCCAGGGGTATTTGGTGATATCGCGGGTGAAGTAGCCTGGGTAGGCTTGGAGGTCTCATAAGCCTCTTCATAGCAGGTTCAACTCCTGTCCCCGCCACCAAAATTGCAGGTGTGATGTAATTGGCAACATGAGGCTCTTGTAAAGCTTTTATGCGAGTTCAACTCTCGCCACTTGCTTGTCCTAAAGCTCAGAAGGAGTCTATCTAATTGTGCTAACTTTTCAATAGAAGTTACAGCCCAAATTTTTTGTAGCAAATCTCAGTAAAAAGTATGAAAAGAATTGCGATCGCCCAAAACACGCTAAAAATTCTCGAAGATGGTTGCTACTTGTCCCCGGAAGGGAAGCAGGTTAAGATCGATCGCCAATTAGCCTCCTGTATTGCTGGGACGGCATACTACGAACCCGAAGCCCTGTCAGCGATTCAGGAAAACGTTCTCTCAGGTACTCCCCAATTCTCGAACACGGAATTTATGGTGAGGAATGAGACAACGCTGGTGGGTGCAGAGCGTATAGGGCGATCGCACAAATTTGCAAAAATAGGAGTCCTAAATTTCGCTTCTGCCAAAAATCCGGGTGGTGGATTCATCAGAGGCGCTCAAGCGCAAGAAGAGAGCTTAGCACGCAGTTCTGCACTGTACAAAAGCCTCTTAAAATGTCCTAAATATTACGAGTATCATCGCTCTCATAAATCGCTGCTCTACTCCGATCGACTCATCTACTCTCCCGGCTGTTCAGTATTCCGAAAAGATGATGGAACTTTGCTTGAGGAACCTTATCTTGTTGATTTTATCACGAGTTGCGCTCCGAATGCTGGTGAGATTTCCCGAAAAGAGTCAGAAAGTACGGGAAAAATTCGCGAAACTCTGTACGGACGCGGTGCAAAATTGTTGGCTTTAGCTGTTAACAAAGGTTCCGATGCGTTAATTTTAGGAGCTTGGGGATGTGGTGTCTTCAGGAACGATCCATCTATGGTAGCTCAGATGTTTGCAGACTTTTTATTGCCAAACGGTCAATTTGCTGGCAGATTCAAAAGCGTACTATTTTCCGTCCTAGACTCTAGCGAAGAAGGAAGGATATTTGCAGAATTTGACAGTAGATTTTCCTCAAATTAATCGAGATTTTTCATAACGATGAGCAGTCTATAAAAGCAGTTTTACATTTTCGATCGCGCGGATATGGTGTAACGGTAGCATTCGAGTCTTCCAAACTCTAGGCACGAGTTCGAGCCTCGTTATCCGCTTGGCTGATTAAACAGTTGACAGTTGACAGTTGACAGTTGACAGTGAAGTTTTACAATTGTTGACAAGTGACTGTTACACGTAAACTAAAATATCAAATTTGTTTGCGGGTGTGATGTAAAGGTTAGCATTTGAGTATGCCATTCTCAGCGCATGGGTTCGAGTCCCATCATCCGCTTTTGGAGTCCTGTTTGCTACAAGCAAGAGCGGGGTAATATCCTGTCATGACTACCAATTTATGGGAGTGTAGCTCAATGGATAGAGCGCCGCGCTTCGGACGCGGATGTTGTGGGTTCGACTCCTACCACTCTCGTTGTTATTGCTTGATTTTAAGGAGGTTGATTCCATTGAATGATTAATTTTTTATATTGCAAAACTTACCTATTCGATCGAAGAAACCGGGTTTTTTATCTCATCTTTTGGTGAAGGCGGAAGATTTTCGGAAAAAACCCGGTTTATGACCATTGATGCGTAAGTCTTATGTTAAGAGCGATTCCCTACGGGATAGCTGCGCCGCGCGTACTTTGCGTGTCCCAATCTTTGGAGCCTACATACTTTAGTACGAGAGGAAAGGTAACGCTGTCAAAAACGGCGCGCGTTTGCGAACGGGGAGTGCAGTGAACCCGATAGGTAGGCTTAGAAGTAGCCATCCTTTAAAGAGTGTGTAATAACTCATCGGCGGAGTCCCTCTAGTAACTCAGAAAACGCAATGCTCTGATAACTCGCACGCAAATAGTGCGATCGGCGCAGCTATCCTTAGGGAATTGCACTATTTCACCTTTTAATAAAGTTATAACCAAAGGAGTTTCCCATGCCTGTAATTGCTATGGAAGTAAAAACCGCGCAAAATCATCCTAATGCTGATGCGCTATATCTCTATAATTTTGAAGCTCCAGGGCATGATTCAGTGCAAATTGTTGCCAACTCAGAAAACATTTATGATGTTGGCGATATCGTTGCGATAGCCTTAACTGATTCTGTGCTGAAAGACGGTACTATAATCAAACCGGCAAAGCTGCGAGGTGTTTATTCTTTTGGTATGGCTTTGGGCAAAGTTGATGAAGTAATTGGTATCGATTTGTCGGCAATTTACTGTCAACAAACAGCGGATCGATCGACCGTAATGCAAACATGGCCGAGCATCGAACTGCTGTACAATCTTCGCCGCAGTTTAGAATTGGTTGGGGAAGCTCCGAAGATAACTTATCGAGCTAAAATTAAACTCGACGGTACTAATGGTGGCATTCAAATCTTTACTGATGGTAAAGTTGCTGTCCAAAGTCGATCGCAAATAATCTCCCCAGAAAACGACAATCTCGGCTTTGCGAATTGGGTAAATCAAAATATCGATTACTTCTCTCGATTGGCGAGTACCGAACACGCAACTATTTTTGGGGAATGGTGCGGTAAAGGCATTCAGAAACGGACGGCTGTATCTGAGATCGATCGCAAAATCTTTGCAGTTTTTGCAGTGCAATTCGGCGGCATAGATGGAAAAGTTGCCAAACTGGAAATTTGCCCGGACAAAATCGCTGAGTTTTTGCCAAAACATCCCGATATTTTTGTCTTACCTTTTTATGGAGAACCGATTGTTTTGGATTTTGGCGATCGCACTCAACTAGAATCGGCTGTTAACACTCTCAATCAAGCGGTTGATACTGTAGAAAAACTAGATCCTTGGGCGAAAGAAACTTTCGGCCTCGAAGGGATTGGCGAAGGCTTGGTAATGTTTCCCGAAAGCGGCGAACTTGCGGAAAGGTTGTCTTATGCGGAACTGCTGTTCAAAGCCAAAGGCGAAAAACACCAAGCTATAAAAACAAAACAACCAGTTCAAATCGACCCAGAAGTTGCTCAAAGCATTGATGACTTTGTGAATCTGTTTGTAACCCCTGCTCGATTAGAACAAGGGGTGACAGAAGTTTGTTCTGGTCAGTTTGAGATGGACAAAATCGGAGCATTTTTAAAATGGTTTAACGCTGATGTACAGAAAGAAAGTGTTGCAGAACTAGAAGCTGCTGGCTTGACCTGGAAAGAGGTTAATAAAGCAGTGATGAATGCAGCCAAAAAATGGTATCAAGAAAAGTCGAAAGCTTTGTAGGTGTTGGATTTGCAATAAGTCCTGTAGGGGCGGGTTCGCCAACAATAACTGCCTACAAATAACAATCTTATAAACCCGCCCCCGCCCAACGACAAATCCCAATTAATTGAATGAACATGATGTTAATTAAAGATTGCCCATAAATCAAAGAAACCGGGTTTTTCATACAATCTGCGAACTATAGTGAAGTATTTTCGCAAAAAACCCGGTTTCTGGTCACCCGCGCGCCAGCCTTATTAACAAACAATACGGGAGTGTAACTCAACTGGATAGAGTGTCGAGCTTCTACCTCGAATGTTGTGGGTTCGAGTCCTACCACTCCTGCTGAATGGGTTCGTAGCTTAATTGGAAAAGCATCTAGCTGGCTGCTAGAAAGATATCGGTTCAAATCCGATCGCAATCCACCAACTTTGGGTCTGTAGCTTAATCGGAAAAGCGCTTAGTTCGCAACTAGGAAAATGTCGGTTCGAGTCCGACCAGTATCCACCAAAACGGGGTCATAGCTCAATTGGTAGAGCGCTTGCTTTGCACGCAAGAGGTTAGGAGTTCGATTCTCCTTGATTCCATGCGGTGTCTGAAGTCGAAGCGGTCGAGACGCTAGCCTGTGAATCCCTCAGTGCGAGCGTCCCGCTCGCGAGCAACACCATAACGTCCCGTCGGATACCCTTGGAAGATGCCGCTAAACGGTTGGCAACTGGCCTCGAAAACCAGGGTACAGGCAACTGTAAAGGTTCGATTCCTTCATCTTCCTTTTAATATCAAATCCGGTTTATTGTACCGATAATCCTAGGGATAAAGCAGTGCTGTGTCCTTACAAATACGGCGCGAGGCGACAGGGATTTGATCTCACCACCGGAATCCGAAAAGCGAGGAACTGTGCTGATAACGCAGAGGTAGAAGGGGCAGTACCTTCCCGGTGGATTTCCTATGTTTGAGCCATAGGAATCATGGATGTTTTGCATCATGGAAGATGCCGCTAAATGGTCAGCAACTTGTCTTGAAAACAAGGGTACAGGTAACACCTGTAAGGGTTCGATTCCTTCATCTTCCTTAATGAAATATTCGGGGACTTGGCAAATAGATTTGCTATCCTATAAGTAGGTAGACATATATATTACCTGTCCGAAAAGATAACGAAGTAATCCGAAAACCCTGCGATTGCTTCGTTCCTCGCAATGACATTGTTGCATTTATTTATGTCCACCTACTTAGCAATAGAAATTTTGGGGAGGTCGCCTAAATGGAATGGCACCGTAAAAACTAGGTAAAGCGGCTCTCAAAAGGACGATCGCGTTTGTTGAGTAGGGTAAAAAGTTGCTTCGCGACGTTCCCTGAAAACACAAACTGGCAGCGGGTTGCAGATGCACTGAAAGGAATTAACAGTCCGAGATGGGGGCAGTTCCCGTCTGCTTGCGGGCAGTAAGGAAGCGCGTTTCCTGAAAGTTGCTGTCGATCGATGCGGGTTCGAGTCCCGTCCTCTCCATTCTTGGTTCAAAACCGAGGAGTTTCAACCCGTGCCCTAACAGTTAAAGCATACATACCCGGCTGTTAACCGACTAAAACCAATGCTTTGCGGACTTGCACGGGTTGAATCTCAGAACCTCAGTTGCCGTTGAGGTTGACATCGCGATCGCAACTGCCGATCGGGCGCAGCCTAGTCATCAACTGTTTCAGCAAGAAGCCATTGCTGTTCCATGCCGTATAAGGACTGGCCCCTTGTCCTTTGAGGCACAAGGTTTGTCGGGCTTTGTTGTGGCAGATTGTTGCCAACAGGCTAATGACAGCGACTAAGCCGAGTTCATCGACAAGGGCTTCGAGTTCATTTTGGGTCACAAGTACACCTCCAGGGTTGACTATTTCCCTAAAGGATAGCATAATGGGGTAAGATTGGGTACTAAATGGGGTTAGTCAGTGGTATCTTTATCATCAATGAGCTTATATTCCTTGATAGTTGCCAGGAGCATCAGTTTAGACATGGATATTCCTGACTCGTCAGACAGCTTCTTCAGCTTTTGATGGATTCGGTTAGGCATTGTGACTTTTATGGTTTTGGAAGCTTCATCTTGTTCGGCCATTTTCAGCAGTCATATTTAGTTGACATCAGCTTATCTTCTTTCGGAGTATCGATCGCCCTTTCCTTCTATTGTCTCTAGAGATGCGGGCGATCGCGCACTTGAAAAGCACTACTGCTACCATGGTTTCAGCCTTGGTGATTCCCAAAACTTCTTAACAAACAATCTTAAACATGAGAAAACTCATATATTACGTGGCTTGCACCGTTGACGGGTTTATTGCTCGCAAAGATGGCTCCTTTGATTGTTTTCCGATGTCAGGAGAGCATTTCGCCGATTTGTTCGATCGCTTTCCCGAAACCATTCCGGCGCACCTTCACGAAGCACTAGGCATTCGCCCAGGTAACAAGCAATTTGATGCTGTTTTGATGGGACGCAAAACCTATGAAGTCGGGCTAAATGTGGGTTTGAGCAATCCTTATCCCAGCTTGAAGCAGTATGTCTTGTCTCGCAGTATGACAGCCAGCCCCGATGGGAATGTTGCACTGGTTTCGGAAAATGCTGTTGAATTGGTTCAGGAATTGAAGCAAGAAACGGGTAAAGACATCTGGCTGTGCGGTGGTGGTGAGTTAGCAGCAACGGTGGTTTCAGAGATTGACGAGATGATTGTCAAGTTGAATCCGGTAGTCATTGGGGCGGGAATTCCTGTGTTTGCAAGGGCGATCGCGCCGACGAATCTGGAATTGGTCGATCGAAAAATCTACAGTAACGGTTTCATGCTGCTGCACTATCGATTGCAAAAATGAGGTGTTTTGGCGATCGTATAAAATTATCTGCGTTAATCCGTGTTCATCTGCGGTTAAAAATAAAAAATATTTAGGTAAAATTTATGATGAATTTAAAACACTTCGACTATTATCTAGTGCTCGATTTGGAAGCAACCTGCTGCGACAAAGGATCGATCGCCCGAAATCAGATGGAAATTATCGAGATCGGCGCAGTGATGGTAGATTCCACAACCCTAACAATCGTTGATGAATTTCAAACCTTCGTCAAACCCGTGCGCCATCCCATTCTCACCGAATTCTGCACGGCGCTAACATCGATCGCCCAAACGGAAGTCGATCGGGCTCCAACTTACCCAGAAGCAAGCGCGATGCTGAAAAACTGGCTGTCTGGCTACCCAAACGGTGTATTTGGTTCCTGGGGAGACTACGATCGCAAACAATTGCAACTTTCATCAACTCCCTTTTCCCATTGCTTGTCCTCACATCAATCTCAAACAATTGTTTTCAGAAACCCAAGGCTTGCCAAAACGATACGGCATGGAAAAAGCCTTAGAACTTGCGGCTTTACCCCTAGAAGGAACCCATCACCGAGGCATTGACGATGCTAGAAACATCGCTAAATTGTTGCCCTATATTCTACGTCAAAAAAACCTTACTTGATTCTAGGTTCGTAGTGAGGACTTTAGTCCTTATTCTAGGTTCGTAGTGAGGACTTTAGTCCTTATTCTAGGTTCGTAGTATCGTACCGTCGGTGCGGGCGTCGTTTCCAAGATTCAGCGATAGCATTTTGCTGAATTGACAAGTAACAGAAAAGCCAATTGCCCGAATGGTAATTGGCTTTTCTGTTTGCTTGTTTGTAAAGGTGCTGTTGTAAGATAGTTAGTGGGGCGATCGCCAGTCAATAG